>SKOK01000278.1 GCA_007120085.1 Bacteroidales bacterium
AAAAATGCAACCAGCAAGGCATACGGTTTGGCTTTCATAACCACGCAGAAGAATTTAATGCATTTGATGGAGTCGTAATTTATGACTATATGCTACAAAGCACTGATCCTGAGAAGGTAATGTTCCAGATCGATCTTTACTGGGCTTTTGCTGGCAATGTGGATCCGGTTGATTACTTCGAACGCTATCCCGGACGCTTCGAAAATTGGCATGTAAAAGATGTAGATGTGATTGGTGCAAGCGGAAAAATTGATTTTGAAAGGATATTTGAACATGCAGAATTGGCAGGACTCAAAGACATCGTCGTGGAGTTTGAACACCCCGAAAAGGATCCTTTCAAAAGTCTTGATCTGAGCATCAAGTATCTCAATAGGGCTGACTTTGTGAAATAATTGTTAATGATCTGTTCTTTAATGAATACGAATAAAAAATTTAACATTTTTCAGAAAGTCGGTAGCGTCTTGCTGCCAAAAAAACGACGAAGCTCAAGGCTCCTTTTTTACGGCTTCCTGGTGGGAGTGATCTTTGTCATTGCATCGGTAAAGGTGATTGACTATACTTCTACGGATGCGTTTTGCATGAGTTGCCACGTCCATCCACACGCTGAGGACAACTGGCGCCTCTCGACGCACTATGACAATCCGTCGGGGATCGTAGTACATTGCGTACAGTGTCACCTGCCTCCGCGCAGCAGCTTTGACCACTTGACGGCCAAGGCAGTGACCGGCTTTCGTGATGTTTACGCAATGATCTTCAAAGACACTGAATCCATCAACTGGGAGGCCAAAAGACAACTCGAAGCGGCACTAAAACACACTTATGAGGAGGGATGCATCAGCTGTCACCAGAACCTTTTTCCATTACAGCTTTCTGAGGAAGGCATGCATGCGCATCTCTATTATGAAAGCAACCGCGAAGACCTGAATTGCCTGAACTGCCACCTGCATGTGGGGCATTATTCGGAGGTTGCCTATGAACCGATAGATTTTGGATTTTCGCAGCTTAAGGATGAGCCGGATACCATATTCCAGGAGGCAACAACTGTTGAGCAATTCGAGAGGTTTACAGAGCAGATCCCCGGCACTTCGGTATCATTTGACATGGTGCCCATACCGGGGGGTACTTTTGCTATGGGCAGTCCGCCTAATGAGCCTGGCAGGCGCGACAATGAAGCAGTGCAGCGGCAGGTGCAGGTCAGCCCTTTCTTTATGTCTGAGATAGAAGTGAGCTGGGACATGTACATGGCTTTTTACCGTGAAACGGTTTCGGAGGGGCGCAGCGAGGCTGCTTCAGTGAGGCCATTGGATGCAAGCGACGGCATAGATGCCATTACCGGGCCCACGCCGCCATGGGGCAGTCCGGATCAGGGCTGGGGCTGGGGCGACAGGCCCGCCATCACGATGACGCATCACGCGGCTGAGACATTCTGCCGGTGGCTGAGTCAGAAAACCGGCAAGAACTACCGCCTGCCTACCGAGGCTGAATGGGAGTTCGCAGCCCGGGGCAACACCCAGACTCCGTATTTTTTTGCAGGGAATCCCCGCAATTTCACGCGCGAACGCTTGCGCAACAGAATCTTTGGGCCGGAAACCGAGCCCATATCGAACTACGTGATATTCAGGGAAAACAGCATGCTTAGAACGCAACGCCCCGGAACAACTGAGGCCAACCCCTTTGGCCTGAATAATATGCTTGGCAATGTTTGGGAACTCTGTGCCGACTACTATGCGGAGGATGCCTTTGCACATTACCCTGAAGGACAGTTGATCATTGACCCGAAGGGACCATCCACCGGCAGTGAGCGGGTGATACGTGGCGGTTCGTTCAAAAGCGATGCCTTTGAAGTGCGTGCAGCTGCGCGCAGCCATACACGGCATGACCAATGGATGCTGACCGATCCGCAGATACCCAAGAGCATCTGGTGGTACTCCGACGTCAATGACGTTGGTTTCAGGGTTGTGATGGACTATCCGGTCAAATAAATCATCACATATCACTGCTGTCCGGAAAAAATGTGTGCTGGCTATGAAACGCTTGATATATATTGTCCCTACGGGACTACCAATATTTTGCCCCTAACGGGGCAGTCCCGTTAGGCCGTAATAGAATTATACCGGACAGTAGTGATCATATATAAAACAAAATTATGTTAAAGAGCATCTTATACTCGCAAAAGAATGGCTAAATTTGGAACTTCAAAAAAACCTCAATATTTAACACATCATGCACACTTATAATTCAGAGAATAACAGCCGTCGCTCATTTTTAAAGGGCGCTGTTTCAGCTGCTGCCATAGGTGCTTTGGGCACGGGCTTCATCATGAATGCCTGCAGCCGTGACCCCTTAAATGTAAAAGAACCTGAATTCCTGGATAAGGCACCCGACGGAAAATTGCTGAAGGCAGGCCTTATTGGCTGCGGACATCGTGGCACGGGAGCTGCCTTCAACTTTTTGAATGCTGGCACCAACCTTGAGATCACCGCCCTGGGTGATGTTTTTGGCGACAGGCTTGAGCGCTGCCGTCAGCAGCTTCGGGAGCACAAAAATGTCGAAATAGCGGATGAAAAATGCTTCACCGGTTTTGATGCCTATGAAAAAGTGATAGACAGCGGCGTTGATGTGGTGCTGCTGGCTGCGCCTCCATATTTCAGGCCCAGCCATTTTGATGCCGCTGTGCGGGCACGCAAACACGTATTCATGGAAAAAAACGTTGCCGTTGACCCTGTTGGCGCCAGGGCCATTATGGCCAGCAGCCGCATGGCCGACAGCATCGGCCTGAAGGTTGTCACAGGTACCCAGCGTCGCCACCAGCGCGACTACCTCACAACCCTCGAATACATAAAAGCCGGTGCAATTGGTGATATCGTAGCAGCCAACTGCTACTGGAACCAGCCACAGCTGTGGCACGTAAAACCCCAGCCAGGCTGGACGGAAATGGAAGCAATGCTGCGCAACTGGGTCAACTGGAACTGGCTCTCGGGCGACCACATCGTTGAACAGCACATCCACAACATTGATGTAGTGATCTGGTTTAAGAATGCCCTGCCGGTAAAAGCACTCAGTTTTGGCAGCAGGCAACGCAGGGTTACCGGCGACCTTTACGACAACTTCAGCACCGATTTTGTTTTTGAAGATGGTACGCACTTGCACAGCATGTGCCGCCAGATCAATGGCTGCACCAACAATGTCAGCGAGCATATCATTGGCACAAAAGGTGTATCCGACTGCAAGAGCCACATCAAAGATCTTGATGGAAATATCTTATGGCAATATGACTATGACCAGGAAGGCTGGGACGATGGCGGCAGGATGACCGGACAGGTAAGTGTGAGCCCATACGACCAGGAGATCATTCACCTGGTGGCCGCCATACGCAACAATACCCCCTTAAACGAAGCAGAAACCTGTGCCAAATCAACACTGGCAGGCATCATGGGACGCATGTCGGCCTACACAGGGAAAGAGGTTACCTGGGATGAAGTGATGAACTCAAACCTGCGTCTTGGTCCCGAAAAACTGGCATTCGGAGATGTTGGTATCAACGCCGGCATTCCTGTGCCGGGTATAGTCTAAAGAAAGACCTTTTACCTTATGGCTTTTCCACCTGGCTGAACTTAGCTGCCCAACCAGTGTGATCATCCAAAAAAATCAATCGGCTGGCAAGCAGCCAAAGCCACTCTATCCACTCAGTTTGCAGCCAATTTATTGATGGCAAAAGCATATGCTCCCAGGGCAATCGCCTTGCTGGCACCCAGTCGCGACAAGCCCACACCTATGCGCTTCATGGGGTCATAGTTAATTGTCTCACCGGAAAAAGGCACATGGATACTTTTTTTGCTTCCTTTGGCGAATTCGGAAAACTCCAGAGGGTCTTCAAGGTTAAATGTTTTCATGATAAGACGGGGCATCTTTTTCCCGTTGAGGCTGGTGTATGAACCTTCCATCTCCCTGAACATTTGTGCTGAGAATAGCTCCCAGGCATTCGATAAACCGCCGCCTATCACAACAGGTGCATCCATAATGGTAGATATCTCAGCAAGTACCATACCAAGGGCGCTGCCAAACTTTCTGAAAGATTCCAGTGCCGCTTCACGATTCCCAACTTTTTCTCCTTTGGCAATAAGGTAAACGTCTGCCGGGGTCATCGCAGTGCCTCCATTGCCAGAAAGTGAAGCATACTCATTAACAATGGCTCTTGCGCTGATGCTTTCCTCAGCAAAACTATCGCTAATCAGAGGATTTTGCATAAGCCACACCTCACCTGCAGCACCATTATCGCCAGCCATCAATTGGGTGTTCCGGAAAAACCCACCACCAAACCCGGTACCCAGGGTTACCCCTGAGAGGTTTTTGAACTGTTTGGGGCTTCCGGCGTCGCGCAATCTTTTGTTTAAATCAGGCAAAAGACCGTGCATTGCTTCCCCGAAAACAAAAAGGTCACCATCATTATTTATAAATACAGGCAATCCGAAATGGTTTTCAAGCATCGGGCCCAAAGCAACGCCACCCCTGAAACCCGGCAGGTTCTCCAGGTCATCAATAATACCATTTTCATAGTCGGCGGGTCCGGGAAAAGCAAAGCTGATGGCAGCTGGCGGATCAGTCAACTCTTCCTTAACAGCTTCAAAACCAGATATTATGTTCTTGAGGCACTGATCAAGGTCATGACCCATTGCGGACATGTGGACTGGTTTAACAACTTCTGCAGCATTACAAATCGCTGAAAAAACAAAATTGGTTCCTCCTGCATCCAGGGTCATTATTACTTGGTCATTCATTATTTGTTGGATAATTATTAGGTTTGTCAAAATTGAAAACAAAATTCAACATCATTTGAAACCGGATACCCCATAAAGGAGCAATGCAGCACCTGGCTATTTATTTATGTGGGAAATGGCCAGTATCAGTATGTAAACAATGCAGGCGGCGGGCACCAGGAATCCGAGTTGCACATCCATGTCTGCCACAGCCCCGGTGATGGGTGGAATGATGGCCCCACCCACAATGGCGGTAACCATCAGTCCTGAGAGCTCATTGGTGCGCACCGGCATTGAATCAACGGTTATTGAAAAGATAAGGGGGAATACATTCGAAAAGCCCAGGCCTATCAGCACAATCCCTGCAAAAGCCACAAACTGGCTTCCAAAGAAAAGCATCAGCATTCCCAGCACGGACAATGCCACACTGAACATCAGGAACCTGCCCGGTTTGATGCGGGTTAACAGAAATGCACCCGCAAGCCTTCCCAGGAAAATAGGCAGGAAGAACAATCCCCACGCCATCCACAGCCCAAAATCAGCAATGCCATAAACCCTGTCCATCAGAATGGGGATCTGTGCACTCATTGACACCTCGGCACCTACATACAAGAATATGCCCAATACCATTGTGAAGACAAAGGGGTTGCTTAGAAGTTTAAAGCTGGATGCGATGTTGACTGCCACAGCATCCTGATGTCGCTGCTCCCGTATCCTCAGGGAATTGACCCACACAATGGTGATCAGGATGATCACGGCAAACAGGGGGAACAATATGGTCCAGTCGAGCCCGAACCAAACGGCAACAGCCGGTGGCACAAGAAATCCAAGCGAAGACCCAATAGCTTTAATGGCCTGACCAAGAGACAGATTGCTTGAATACCGGCCCTCAGCGGATACGTCGCGCATAATGGGGTTTCCGGCAACCTGGAGGATGGTGGCTCCGGCACCGAGCATGAAAACCGACACAAACAGGGCATAAAGCTTTGTGAGTGAGCCGTCACGAATTTCGGCCAACGGCCCGTACATCCCAAAAAGGATGGGTATGATCAAGCCAAGCAGGGCGATCAGCAAGCCCATCATCAAAATGTATTTTTTGCCCTTCTTGTCCTGAAACACAC
>SKOK01000233.1 GCA_007120085.1 Bacteroidales bacterium
ATTGTCAAGGTGTGGTGGCAGATGCTTGATCAGCAATTCAGCCAGCTCAGTTTGCGGTGCCTGCACAAATTCGCCATAAACCATCAGGTGAAGATAGCTGTCAAGCTGTTTCTGAATGGCTGCAATGACAGAAGGATGCCTATGGCCAAGCGCACTCACCGAAATTCCGCTGATCAGATCAAAATAGCGCCTGCCATCCTTGTCAAACATATACATTCCCTCAGCTCTTTCAATCTCTAAAGCCAACGGAAAAGATGAGGTTTGTCCAAGATGGCGGAAGAATATGTCGCGATGTGTCATCATATAAAATAGTTGTAAGTCGTTGTATTTCTGCATCCCCCGCCCAAAAGCATTGTGTAGTGATATCAATTATCAATTATCAATTATCAATTATCAATTGGAAATCGATAATCGAACATCGATCAGTAGCCGTATTTCTCTTTCCACAGTGCTTTCAGTCTTTTTCTCATTTCATTTTCGCGTGCATTGTCAGCAGGGTCATATAGCTTTGCACCAGCAATTACATCAGGCATGAACTCCTGCCAGGCAAAGTGTTGAGCATAGTCGTGCGAATATTTGTAATCCTTGCCATACCCGGCTTGCTTCATCAGTTTTGTAGGTGCATTACGGATGGCAAGCGGCACTGGCAGGTCACCGGTTTTCCTGACCAGCTCCTGTGCCTTTCCAATCGACAGGTAAGCGGCGTTGCTTTTGGGTGATGCCGCCAGGTAAGTGGTTGTTTGCGCCAGGATGATGCGGCCTTCGGGCATTCCAATCATCGTAATGGCCTGGAAACAGCTGGTAGCCAGCAGCAGGGCATTGGGGTTTGCGTTGCCGATGTCTTCAGAAGCAAGAATGACCAGCCTTCGGGCTATGAATTTCGGATCTTCACCGCCCTCTATCATGCGTGCCAGGTAGTAAACAGCAGCATTCGGATCGCTTCCACGCACCGATTTGATGAAGGCAGAAATGACGTCATAATGCATCTCGCCCGATTTATCGTACAATGCCAGGTTTTGCTGAATCACGGAAAGCACCATTTCATTCGTGATCTTCACCCGGGTATCAGCTGTTGCATTAACAGTCAGCTCGAGTGCATTGAGCAACTTGCGGGCATCGCCGCCAGAAATGCGCAACAGCGCATCCTGCTCTTTTATATCGATTTGCTTACCGCTATCTTTTCCCAGTACATCCTTTCCTTTAGTCAGCAGCTTCTCCAGGTCTTCTTTATCAAGATCTTTAAGAATATAGACCTGGCAGCGCGACAGCAGTGGTGAAATCACCTCAAAAGACGGATTCTCGGTAGTGGCACCAATCAGCGTGATGATCCCTTTTTCCACGGCACCCAGTAAGCTGTCTTGCTGCGACTTGCTAAACCTGTGTATCTCATCGATAAATAAAATGGCGTTGCCTCCCGATTCCTTTGCCTTTTGTATCACCTCGCGGATATCCTTTACACCGGAACTGATGGCGCTGAGGGTATAGAAAGGTCGCAGCAAAGTGTTGGAAATCAATGATGCCAGTGTGGTTTTCCCCACTCCCGGCGGCCCCCAGAGTATCATCGATGGGATCTTGCCGGATTCTATCGACTTGCGCAAAATGGCTCCTTCGCCCACGAGGTGTACCTGACCGAGGTAATCATCAAGGGTTTCGGGTCGCAAGCGTTCAGCAAGTGGAGGGAGGTGGTGCATGGTTTACAGTTCAGAGTTAGGAGTTCAGAGTTAGGGTTTCAGAGTTTACAGTTTCAAATTTCTGGTTTTAAGCCTCTTGTCATTCTGAGTGGGTAGCCCCCGCGAAAAGGCGATGGCCGCATTGCGGGAATGACATTTGGTTGCCGGCAACCGCATTACCAATCCTGGGTCAAGGGAAACCACGGAGTGGTTTAATGTGAATAGCCCCGAATGCAATTCGGGGGCAAGGCAGGTATTCCCCCACCCGAGAACCCAGAAGGGGTTCAATAGCGTATCGAATGAACATAAATCTATTTTTAACTACGATCATTTGCGCTGATATTGAACCCTTTTCAGGGTTCTCAATGTGGATTGCGACTGTTAGCCCGGCATTTCATATCCCGCACGTGCGGGGCTATTCATGTTGTATCTATCGGGGTACCCTGCAGGCCAAGATTTTTATCACCTTTTTTATCATTTGGTAAAGAACAATAAACCAATGTTTGACACATACTGTCATTAGTAGCGCCAGCGAAGAATCTCGCAGCCCAAACAGACCCTTCACTCCGCTACGCTCCATTCAGGATTACAATCTGCCGCGATCCCTTCCAACTTCGAGCTTCGAGCAAAATAGGCCGCGAACCCTTCGAGCTTCCAGCTTCCAGCTTCGAGCTTCGAGCTTTTGCCGGCTTCGAGCTTTTCCCAGCTTCAGACTTCCAAATTATCAGCGACTATCCGCACCAACACAACAACTCATCCACCCATCACTTGAGCCGCTCCAGGTGTTCCAGGCGTTTGAGCAATGGCGGATGCGAATAATGCACATATACGTAGGCCGGATGCGGGCGAAGGTTACTCAGGTGATTTACAGACAGTTTTTTCAGGGCTGCCTGGAGCGGTTCAGCATCAAATTCTCTGGCAGCAAAAGCGTCAGCTTCATACTCGTGCTTGCGGCTCAAGCGATTACCAAGAATGCCTAGCACCATGGATATTGGTGAATAGAGCAGGCCAAATGCCAGTATCCCGAGATGAAAACTGGTTGTTTGCCCACCAAGTGCTGATGACAGCTCAGGGCGATTGATAAACAGACCCAGCAAATAAAGCATCACACCTGTATTCAGAACCGAGAGTACCACACCTTTGGTGGTGTGTTTTTTCTTGTAATGCCCTATCTCATGAGCCAAAACGGCCACCAATTCCTCAGATGTATGGTCCTTGATGAGCGTATCAAACAATACGATACGTTTTTTAGGGCCTAGGCCACTGAAATAGGCATTGGCCTTTGAGCTGCGCTTAGATCCGTCAATAACAAAAATATTATCCAGTTTAAAACCCGATTTCGATGCAAAGTCTTCAATGGCAGTACGCAACTCACCCTCCTCAAGAGGCTTTTGCTTGTTAAACAGGGGCACGATCAAACTGCTGTAAAACATCATCATGAAAATACTGAAAGCACTGAACACAATCCATGCATAAAGCCAGAATAAACTGCCGGCAGTATCATAAAACCACACAAAGATTGCCATCATGCCACCACCAATTAGCGCAGTCAGCAACCAGCCTTTGATTTTATCCAGCGCATAGGTTTTTGGTGTTGTGCGATTGAAGCCAAAGCGCTCCTCGATCACAAAGGTGCCATAAATGTCGAAAGGTGTTGACAATATATCGGAAGCAAGTCCTAAAAGCCCAAAAAACAGCAGCGCCATGATGATGGGATTTTCCGTGTACTGCCTTACCAGGGTATCCAGGTAGCCAAAACCGCCCAGGGTCAGCATTAGCAATATCAACAAAAAAGAGAGTGAGGCTGAAAATAACCCAAAACGCATATTTACACGTGAATACTCCTGTGATTTGCGATACTTCTCTTCATCATAAATGCCCTTCAATTCTTCCGGGAGCTTATTGCTCCATCGACTGGCATTCAGGTAATCCATTATGCGATCGAAAACAAAATCGAGAATGATAATGGTTATGATAATGATCAGGATAACTTGCTCCATTCACAGATTGCATTAAAGGTAAAACAACTAATAACTGCCACTTCTTTTCCTGACAAACCATTCAACTGACAAGAGCACTAGAATAATGAAAAACAATAACTTAAGGTTTATTATTTCAACAAACTCTTTATGCGAATACAGTCGTGGCCTGACATCATCCCTGGCGAGTATGTGGTTGTGAAGTTCCTCCCACTGCCCGGCATGAAACATCGCTGCATCCGTATTTTCGGCCAGTTGAAAAAGCAGGTTATGATCAGCAATGGTTTGCAGCCCTTCAAGGTCAAGGCTTCTGACGGTAAAGATGCCTTCATCGGTAAAGGATTCGCCGCCCAGCACGACACGGGCTTCCCAGCTGTAATAACCTGAAGGAAACGAGCCGGCATCCAGCCTGTAGGCATTTGCGGTGCGCCCCAGGATGTAGGGAAAATCCACTCCTTCTTCGTTGGTGATGAACAGCTGCACTTCAGGTTCGTTAACCAGCTCAAAGCTTGCGTTATAAAGTTCAGCTTCAAAAAGTACAGACTCGTTTTCATAAACGAGGTTGTCGGCCTGAACCCGGAACCGGCTCCTGTCTTCCTGCAAGGCAAGGTACTGCACCATGCGTGATAGCATCTCATCAAAAGCCATGTGGTTACCATTGCGAAGGAAGTTATTCAGGCGCCAACGCCACAAACCTTCACCGGTGATGATTCCCGTTCGGTTTTGACCGGACTGGGCAAAGAGTATAAGCGGTTGTTCAGTAACCACCTGGCCAATTTTCTGGTAAAGCAACACGTTTGCACCGGGGCCCTGGCGATAGGCGGCAAAAGGAGAGAACAGGGGCGGCAACGCGTCAAAAAGATTTATGCTTTGCTCCTGCATTGTGAACAGGGTAAAAGCCCGGTTAAACTCAGGAAGGGTCTC
Organism: Bacteroidales bacterium; assembly: GCA_007120085.1. Classification (GTDB taxonomy): domain Bacteria; phylum Bacteroidota; class Bacteroidia; order Bacteroidales; family UBA7960; genus PUPG01. The sequence continues at coordinate 4,574 of SKOK01000233.1, forward strand.
AACCAGCTCCTGTGATCTTGGCTGTACTTCCAGCGCACTTTGCAACTCGTTGAGCGCAGCAATATTTGTCTGGCTGCCAATGATAATAAGCAGGGAGCTTTGGTTGGCCGCAGCCTGGTCAAAAATTGCAGCAGCGGGGTGCTGGCTGGACGGCAACTGGTGCAGAATAACCAGGTCGTAAGCTTCCAGGCTGCCATTAAATTCGCTGATCAGGGCGGCATCCACATCATAGTGGTCGTTATCCTCGAGCGATTGCTTGATGGCGCCCACATCCGGATGCGGACTACTGGCCAGGATAAGAATCTGTTGCCTCCCATCTATCACGTCAATGAAAAAGTCGCGCTCGTTATTTTCGAGGCTTACTTCATTTTCAATTGGTGTAATGGCTGCCTGGTACTGCTGCATCCCGGCCTGATCGGCTTCAAGCTGAAGCGTGATGGTTTCGATGTGATGGTCAGTAGTAAAGCTGATGTTTTCACCGAATAATTCTTCACCATTGCGATTAATGGTAAGCCGGCTGGTCATTCCGCGGCTCTCGATGGCCTCTACCACGACCTCAACGGGAAACCTGTTGCCAAGGTAGGTAATGCGGTTATGATTGACTTGTTTGACAATAAGGTCTCTTTGCGGAACTGTATCGCCCAAGGCTATGGTATAGACGGGGTATGTCACATTTGACGCAGCATAGATGGGGTTGATTCCACGATTATGGATGCCGTCGCCGGCAACAATCACAGCACCCAGGTTGCGGTTGCTGTACCGGGCATCAAGCTCTCTGAATATTTCCGACATATTGGTTACCCTGTCGGAGAAGTCAATATCCTCGGCCTCCCTGAAGCTTTCCCCAAATTTATATAATCGGGTATTATGTTCACTTTCAAGAGATTCTATAAAGCCATGCATCCCCGGAATGTAATTATTCATAAAGTAAGTTGAATCATTTGCCAGCAATATGGAGGCTGAATTATCCTGTAGAAAAACGATGATGGGTTCTTCAACTTGTTGAATCATCTTTTCAATCAGGGGAGCAAGCAACAGCAGGGCCATGATGGTCACAGCGATGAGCCGGAACACTGCCAGCATCCATCTTAGCACTTTGCTAAAACCATCCTTAATGTTTTTATAATACAGCAAGGCGCTATAAAGCAGCCCGCACAACAGGCATAGCAGAACGATCCAGAAAGGGTAATCAAAAATTATATTGAAATTCATTGTTTATCAAGGTAAATCCAACACTCATGCATTTCAGCACCACAAAGATAGTGGTAAAAATACAGCGTACATTATAATTAATCAAAAAGGCC
>SKOK01000258.1 GCA_007120085.1 Bacteroidales bacterium
ATGAACCCCGATATCCTCAAAAACTACGACCCCAACGCCGCCGGAGTCACCACCAATACAATCTTCGGGCTGCCGTTTAATACCGCAAACGCCAGGGTGGTGTTCATTCCGGTACCCTGGGACGTCACCGTTTCCAACCACGCCGGTACAGCCAAAGGACCCGAAAACATCCTTGCTAAATCTTTTCAAATCGACCTGTACGACCCGGTGGCTCCAAATGCCTGGAAAAATGGGATGGCGATGGAAAGAATTGATCAGGGAATTGTTCAAAAAAACGAAGCCACGCGTGCCTTGGCCAAAGAGGTCATTGATTTCCTGGAAAGTGGTGGTGACCCAGCCACTGATAAGGAAAGCCTGACTAAACTGAATAAGGTAAATGCTGAATGTAATGCGCTGATGAGCATCGTAGAAAGCAAATCGTTGAAATACCTGGAAAACGGTCAGCTGCCCGTCATCGTGGGCGGCGACCACAGCGTCACCTTAGGCTTGATAAGGGCACTGGCCGGAAATCAAGAGTTCGGCATCCTGCAAATCGACGCACACGCCGACCTTCGCAAGGACTATGAAGGTTTTACCAACTCACACGCATCAATAATGCGCAATGTATTGTCTGTATGCAATGTATCTAAGATTTTACAGATCGGCATCCGGGAGATCTGCCCTGAAGAGGAAAACATCATGGCGGCTCAGCCGGACAGGATCAAAACATATTTTGACCACGAACTGTATCACCGCCTTTTTAAAGGAGAAAGCTGGGCAGCCATCTGCGAAGAGATCGCCAATTCACTGCCGGAAAACGTGTACATCACCTTTGATGTGGACGGACTTGAACCAGCCTGCTGCCCAGGCACCGGCACGCCAGTGCCCGGAGGTTTGTCTTATAACCAGGCACTGTTTTTATTGGAAACTGTTGTCAGAAAGGGCAAACGCATCCTGGGTGCCGATCTCGTGGAAACCGGCCCGGGCAATATCGATGGCATCGTTTCCTGCCGTCTCCTTTACCGGTTGGCCGGCATGTTGATCAAAAGCAATGAACACAATGAAGGCAAATGATAAAAAGAAGCTGATACACCTGCTATCAACTTATGTTACACCGCGCCGACTGGCACGGATGGAAGAAGTGCTGGGTCAGCGCACGCGCCACCTCACACTCGTCCTGGAAGACATCTACCAGTCGCATAACGCCAGCGCCGTAATACGCTCCTGCGATTGCTTCGGCGTGCAGGATGTGCACATCATCGAGAACAGGAACGAATACACGGTAAACCCCGATGTGGCACTTGGCGCATCCAAATGGCTGAGCCTGAAAAAATTCAACGAAAAGGAATTTAACACCATCGACTGCCTGGACAAACTCAAAAAAGAGGGCTACCAGTTAATTGCCACCACACCCCACAAAGATGAGTTCCTGCTCGAAGAGCTGCCCGTACAGCAAAAAACCGCCCTGCTCTTTGGCACGGAGATGCAAGGCCTTACCCCGGAAGCCATCAGCATGGCCGACGGATTTACGAAAATCCCCATGGTGGGATTCACCGAAAGCTTTAACATCTCCGTATCCGTGGCCATCTGCCTTTACAATCTCACACCCAAAATAAGGCAAGAAGTTAAAAACTGGCAGTTAAATGAAGACGAACAACTTGATGTGATGCTGGAATGGCTGATGCAATCCGTCAAAAACGCCGAAGGCCTCGTCAACCAACTCTACCCGTAATGACAGGGCTTGACCTGTCACCCCAGGGCTTGACCTGTCACACCGGGAGTCAGTGATCCTATGCATAAAATCTTACCAGTTCCTTAAAGCGCTCACCACGAGCTTTAAAATCCTTGAATGCATCATAGCTGGCGGCCGCAGGCGATAACAGCACCGTACTTCCAGACGGAGCCAGGCGGCAGGCCTGCTCCACGGCATCTTCGAATGAGCTAGCAAGCACACACCTTTTGCCTTCAAACCCAGGATACACTCCCGTGAGTTCGTACATCCGGCGGGCAGTTTCACCCATAAACAAAATGACCTTTACCTGGCTGTCTGCGAGAAAGGCCATCAACTCAGCATAATCAAGCCCCCTGTCCTTGCCGCCAAGGATCAGCACAGAGGTGTCGGGCATTGTCTTCAATGCCTCTATCACTGCCTCCGGAATGGTGGCAATGGAATCATTGTAATAGTTAACACCGGCAAACGAGCCGATGTATTCCATGCGATGGGGCAAGCCGCGGAAGGAAGCCACGGCATCCAATATGCTGTCAGCGGGCACATCCAGCATACGGGCAGCACTCGCGGCAGCACCGATGTTCAGCAAATTGTGAACACCCGGCAATAATCGCCTGTTCGCAATACCAGAAAAACGACTTTGCTGCAACTGGTCGCGTAAAATAAGAGCGCTCCCTTCATACCAGGCACCATCCCCTTTAATCGGTGATAAGCCCAGTGAAAATTGTTTTGCAACAGTATTGAGGCCAGAAACAAGTGAACTCGCTTCACGATTTTCTGAATTATAGATCAATACATCACCTTCCTGCTGCCAGCGGGCAATGTTCATCTTCGCCTCCTTATAAGCTTCATAAGAAGCATAATGATCCAGATGTTCCCTGAAAACATTCAGCAAAATGGCAATATGCGGCGATACCTCCACCTTTTCAAGCTGATGGCTGCTCAGCTCAAACACGATGATGCTGTCCCCCGTGATCCTGTCAAGAAGATCAAAACAAGGCGTGCCAATGTTTCCGGCCATCAACGCCGGCTTGCCCGCACCAATCAGTATGTGGTGTAACAAACTGGCTGTGGTGCTTTTGCCCTTGGTACCAGTGATGCCCACTACCTGTCCACGGAAAGCTTCCAGGAAAAGCTCCGTTTGCGATGTCATGCGTGCTGTTGGTATGCCTGGCAGTTCCTTGAACGAAATCCCGGGCGATTTGAGAATGATGTCAGCATTTTGAAGGCCTTTCAAATAATCATCGCCCAAAAACCAGGTATCACCAGGTGATGCAGACAGATATTCATCCGACTGGCCGATTTGCACATTGCGGTCACAAATATTCAGCTGAATGCCAGGCCATAACTTACGGATATGCCGATACGTGGATCGCCCTTCAAGCCCAAAACCCAAAATGGCGATGCGCTTGCCCTCAAATGTCAGCCTGAAAAAATCATCGGTCATGCAGTTTACAATTTCGAATTTCTAATTTCTAATTTCGAACCTCTAACATCTAACTTCCAACTTCCAACCTCTAACTTCTAACTTCTTCCCACCAAAGGCAGATACCTTTTCGGCACAAAGTGTTCATCATTGAAAGTCCCAAGGTATTCCTCCATGCTTCTGTCCTTGTAAGCCTCAAACATACTGCTTTTTCGATAATGGGCCAGCAAAACCGGCAATGGGCAGTGCTCCCTTTTGTATTTTTTAATCACGGCAGCGAGTGCGATGTTTACATCGTCGAGCGTGCCGACGCACTCAAAGGGTTTTTCCGAAGCTATGCCGCACAAAGCCTCCAGTTCAGTCACCAGCTCCTCATCCTCAAAAAGATTGCGGCCAAAAATATTTTGTAAGCTTTCGCTTGAAAGGAAAGGTGACAGGATGATGAATGTAAACAGGCACTTCGGGCATTTGCAGCACCATGTGTCCTGCTTACTGCCTACGTTACAGCTTTTGAAGGCTTTGTGGAACTGTTTTTCGCGCGCAAAGCGTTCGGCGATCTGCAGTTCGTTTAACGGTCGAAGCAAGCTGAAATACTCGATGCCGTCATCAACAAAATTCGAAATGTAATGCCGGAAATCTTTCTCAAACTCGAACGATTTGCTGTATTGATGGTTGATTTTGGTTCCGGGGATCGTGGCTTCGTTGGCGCTTGACTCATTCGAGAGGGCAATCTCGTTGATATCTGCCTTTTGTGCCACAAAAACCGTGGCAAATGCCAATAAGGAAGAAAACGGCGTGTGTCCGTTCAGGAAACCCTTCGCATTAAGCTCGAGGAGCAATGGGTCGATTGTTCGTTCGATGGTGATGCAATCGTCGTTATGATAGCCAGCTTCTTTTATCACCTCGTTGGTTGCCCCGCGTGGGTTCACTACAAAGGGGATTGCTTTTCGGCCGGAAGCCCTGAGTATTTGAAGACCCACTACCGAGTCTTTTCCACCGCCCACGGGAACAAGTACTTTATCGTTTTGATACGCCTGGTCTGAGGTCCGGTTTATCCCATCAAAAGAATCAGCCGACCTGGGCGAATTGAAGCGCAGCAGCTCGCTGCCGGGCTGTGGAATCTGGTTCACATGAAAAAACTCGGCAAGGCCAAAACGAAACAGCTTTTCCCACCAGGCCTTCTGGACAGGCGTCATTTTCTGAAAGCCACTTACGATGGTAGGCGAACAAAATGCTTTCCAGTAGCTGATCAGCTCTGCCATTCCCAGGTTGAATAAGGCATTTTTGTGACCGGGCACATTGGCCATGCATTCGGCATGCGTGCCCAGGTTAACCTTCCAGCTTGAACAAAAGGCAAATTCATTACCCACTTCATACGAAAAGTCAATGTTTATCCTGCTTCCTTCGCAACGAAAATCATATCCGGCAAAAACAAACTCCGGGTATTTTTCCCTCAGCGCAAGGTACTTTTTATGTCGCTCCGATTGAATCATTTGAACATTGGCAAAGTTTTTGTTGTTTAGTGGTTGAATTGATTGTTCAAAATTAAGAAAATATGCATTGCCAGAAATAACAGGCGGTGTTTTTATGTCGTTTAGATTATATGGAACACAACAAAAATAAACCATCCAGCGGTATGTTGCTCATCAGCGAACCTGCCTTGCGCGACTTTTACTTTGGTCGCAGCGTGGTATTGCTCGTCGAACACAATGCCACGGAAGGTACCATTGGATTAATTCTCAACAAACCCATTCATCTGAAGCTAAATCAGGTTGTCAAGGAGTTCCCCGACAACGAGTTTCCATTGTTCCTGGGAGGTCCTGTTCATCCTGAGCGCTTGTTTTATGTTCATACACTGGGAGATAAAGTGCCCGGCAGCATCGAGATCATTCCCGGCCTGTTCTGGGGCGGTGAGATCAAAAAACTGATGGAGCTGATCAGCCTCAAGCTGGTCACCCCGGATGAAGTCAGGTTCTTCATCGGTTATTCCGGTTGGGAGCCCGCACAACTCGAACGCGAAATGGTTGAGAAATCGTGGGTCGTCACGCAGTGCCAACTCGATACCGTGATGGAGCGTCATCCCGAAAAACTCTGGAGCAACATGCTAAAAGAAATGGGCAACGACTATGCCATCTGGGCAAACTTCCCCGCAGATCCGATTTTGAATTAATCCTTCATCAAGACATGGATTCCTTTGTGCGTTGTCCCTGATTTCATGTTCAAAAGCACCGGTTATTCCGTTCTTTGTGTCCGTGCGGTGGAGTAATGAACTTTTCTTTGTTTTTTTCCACTGTTGCATAATTATTTTCTCAGGCATTAAAATTCCCGCCTGTCAGATCAGGCTTCGCACCTGATACTCACGAAAAAACACTATCTTTGGCTATCAACTTCAAAAAGCCACTGCCATGAAAAAACTCGCCATTGGCGTTGACGATTTTAAGAAACTCCGTGAATCATTCAAAATGTTTTGTTAACTCTTCCCTCACCTTATGCGGGTTCTGCCGGTTGTCAATTACCGTAATCACTTCAACTTCAACTTCATCTTCATCTGCCTTGATACGGTAAAACAATGAGTTGTGTCTGTTTACAACGCATTTATAAACGCCTGGAAACTCTTCTGTCTGGCTGAAACTATATGGATAAGTTGATATATGGTTTAATGACTGAATTAATTGCTTCAAAAACGTTTCTCTAACTTGGGCTGTCCATTCACTTTCAAGATAATCC
>SKOK01000053.1 GCA_007120085.1 Bacteroidales bacterium
GCGCAACCACAAGAAAAATGCGCAGAAACGGGGTCCTGTGCCCCTGGCCAAGCTGACCTTTCAAAATGGCAGCAGGCTGATGACGTGCAAAACTCACCGCCGGATAAAGACCGGCCATCAACCCTGTAACTAACGCCAGTGCTATCAGCAAAATGACAAATGTAACGCTGAAAAAGTCGTAAAGCGCAAGGTCCCGCTCCAGCAATGCAGAAAAAGGGGACAGGAACAACTCCACAATGATCAGCGAAACGGCCAGGGCAATAAAAGCTGTGAGCACTGACTCGCCCAGGAACTGGAATACAATGTTTTTCTTTTGTGCACCGGCAACCTTCCTGATGCCCGCTTCGATGATCCTTTTGTCGGACCGGGCTGTGATCAGGTTGATGAAGTTAAAGACAGCGATGGTGAGAATGAATATGGCCAGGCCTGTCATGATAAGGATGTTCTGGAAGTTTCCGCCCGGGCTCAGGTCGGTATCGAGATGCCTGCCGAAGTGAATGTCTTTCAGGTTTTGCAAATAGATGGATACCTGGTAGTGCTCACCAACAACATCCAATACCGCGTTGGTGGCAAGGCCGGTGATTTTGTCTTCCAGCGCATCGTCAAGCGGGGCATCCAGCAGCAGATAGGTTGCAAAAAAGTTTTGCAGCTGGTTCTGCTGTTCAACAGGGATGATCAGCAGCGGTGCCAGGACTTCGAATTGCAGGTGGGTGTTGGTTGGCGGATCTTCCAAAACGGCACCCACGATAAAGGGCCTTCTTACGGAACTAAGCTGATCCAGCTCGATATCAATCCATAAAACATCCATCTCCACCACCTGCCCCGTGGCAGATCTTCCGGGAAATAGTTTTTCGGCAATCGTCCTGGTTAGTATAATGTGCGATGGGTTGTTGAGGGCGGTGGCAGGATCGCCTGCCACAACAGGAAAGCTGAAAATTTCATGGAAGCAGGAGTCCACGTAGAAGATGCGGGTGTTTATAAACTGGTTGCCGTCCAGCTCCAGGGTGGTGTGCCGCGGGAAAATTCTTGAAAACGACCTGATCTCCGGAATGTTTTCAGCAATGCCTGGCCCTGCCATGGCAAGCGTGTAGGGGATGGTGGAATCGAAACGGCCGTGAAACCTGGTGATGGTTCTGTAAACATCAGGGGCGTTGTCGTGCATGTCCTCAAAACTGCGTTCATGCAACACAAACAGGCTTAGAATAATGGTTGCGGCCATGGCCGATGCCAGTCCCAGCACGTTGATCAATGTCACGGCAGGCTGTCGCTTCATATTCCTAAAGGCGAGCAGGAGATAGTGTCTTATCATTTCCGGTAAGGTTTTAAACAACCTTTTACATCAAAAAATGCTCCATACGATTTAGAAATCTTATTATCATTTTTTTAGGAAGAAAAATCACAGAGAAGTCTTTGTTTTGGATGTCCGGTTTTGTTCACCTGTGTACGTTTTTACACACGACATACCATTGAGTATCCACTGGCAACGCAAATCAGAAGTCCCGCAGCCATGACAGGGGCTCTCAAGGGATTCCGGGTTATCAATGTCAGTAATATGGCAAGCCTCATTTTTCTATCTTATTTGATGAAACGCCCATGTTGAAAATCCCGACCATTCGGGAACAGGATTTTTGACACACAGGTGGATGATTATCCAAGCTGGATAGTGGAGGTTAGAAGTTGGAAGATAGAGGTTGGACAAAGAAAATCTAACATCTACCTTCTAATATCTAACATCCAATCGCCATCTTAGGGGCAAATGCAAACCTCATACATACAGTCACTTACGGAAAAACACACATGAAGCAAAATGTTTTGTATATTTGTACAAACCCCCATATTGCATCAAACCATGATTTCAAAAACTCTACACTTTCAAACACTTAAAGTTTTTGGTCATTTGAAAAAGTTTGGGTTTTTTATTGGCCTGATCATTTTGTTTATTGGTTGTGAAGAAGACGATCCGCCACTTTTCCAGCTTAGTATTGATGTAAACATCCAGGAAGCCGGCACTGTGGCGGGTGCAGGTGAATACACCGCTGGAAGCGAGATCGTTTTAAATGCCACTGCTTCTGAAGGGTATGGGTTTTCTTATTGGGAAAAAGAAGGCGTGTTGCTTGATTCGTTGTTTGAAACCACCTTTGTAATGCCAGGTAATGACGTAGTGATCACGGCAAATTTTCACAAAAGCGCATACAAGCTCGTTGTAAATATCATTCCTGAAGAAGGCGGTGTTGTGGAAGGACAGGGCGATTATGTCCATGGCGATCCTGTTACGCTCGTTGCAACCACCAATCCTTTTCACCACTTTTTACACTGGACCAACCAGGCAGGAGAGATACTGGAAGAGGATTCGGTGTATGCTTTCATAATGCCCATGGGCAATCAGGTGATAAATGCAGTTTTTGAGCGACCTGAATACCACCTGGATTTGTTTGCCTCGCCCCACAAATGGGGCAATCCGGCTGATGCAGGCTACTACCCCTGGGGACAAGAGGTTACTGTAAATGCCATGCCTGTTGATCACGTTGAATTCGTTCACTGGACAGATCAGAACGATGAGGTGATCAGTGACCAGGAAAGCTTTACCTTTATCATGCCGGCCGACAGTGTGCGCCTAACAGCCTGGTTTGTATTATCAGAAGGGTTTGTGGCAGACCTTGATCACCGCATTTATCCGACAACCACCATTGGCAGCCAGCAATGGATGGGCAAAAACCTGGCAGTGGCCCGGTATAACGACGGCTCACCGATAATTGCCGATGAATGGGTTGATAACACCGAAGGTGCCGTGACTGTCTATCCGCATCAAAGCATCAATGGCCTCAACAGCCGCGAAGAGGTTATTGAAGCATATGGCAAGCTGTATAACTGGTATGCGGTCAGCAATCCTTCGGGCCTATGTCCGGAAGGCTGGCGTGTACCCAGCCGTGAAGACTGGGTGCATCTGATCAACTACCTTGTTACAGAGCATGATATGGTTAATAATAATTCGGAGCTGGATAAAATTGGTGTTGGCAATGCCTTGAAATCCTGTCGCCAGACATATTCACCCCTCGGGCAGCCCTGTCATACTTCCGTACATCCACGCTGGAATACATTTATGCATGACCTGCCGGATGTGCATATGCAGGTAGGCCTCGACCTTTTTGATTTTGGGGCCTTGCCTGCTGGACGGGTTCTAGGGAGCGGCGCGTCGAGAGATGTTGGCATAAGCGCGGATTTCTGGTCATCCGATTACACGGATAGTGCCCATGCTATTTGGTTCGCAACAACTTATGTGGATCAGAACCTGATTGAACTACAGTCGAACAAAGCTTTTGGGTTATCTGTCAGATGTATTATGGATTGAGTGCGCTGTCAGTGGATTTACTATCTTTTCGGCAATGGAGATCAAGGGTCTGCTATTGTTCTTCGTGCCCATCCATTCGCGAAAGGTTTATTAAATATAGAATGAATGGTTTGGTGATAACTAACCAGACCGTTATTTTTGCCTGACAGTTCAACAGATACCATCAGCCAACCTAAAACCATTTAAAATGAAAATCGTCTTTATAATTTCCCTGTTTGTTTTGCTCCCGTCACATCTAATTTGCAGTTCACCGCCCTTTGAGTTTGGAAGCGTTTCGCAAGAAGATCTGGATTTGGAATACTTCAGGAATAAGTATCCTGATGATCCGGCCGTGATTATTGGCGATATTGCTCATGGCAAGTTTGTTTTCAGCAACGATTCACGCCGTTTTCAGTTTGTGTTCGAACGCCAGATGCGATTAATCATACTTAGAGAAGAGGGCTTGAGTTATGGTGATTTCGGTATTCCATTTTATGAATCGGCTAACGGAAGAGAAGAGGTTCGCAGGTTCAGGGCTCATGTTTACAACCTTGACGGAAACAGGGTAAACAGAACGCGGGTCAGGTCCAGGGAAGGCTTTGAAAATGAGGTGGGCAACAACTGGAAAGAACTGGTTTTTGCCTTTCCAAATGTGCTGGTGGGCAGTGTTGTAGAAGTAAGCTATGAACTTAACTCTGATTTCCTTTTTCACAAGAGAAGCTGGAGATTTCAGCACGAAATACCAATAATGTACAGCGAGTACAGTGTCAACATGCCCTCATTTTTCAATTACTTTGCCAGGTTCAAAGGCTTTTTCAGGCTGGATGTCAGGGAACAGCACAGTTCCCTGGAAACTTTCCGGTATGTTCCCCAGGTACCCGCTGGATATGGTTCGCAGACACGGCCCGGAGATCGAACGATTAATATTACGGCCTACAGCACGCATTATAGGTGGGTAGCCACGAACCTGGACGGATTGAAGCGACAAGCGTACACCGACAACATCAATAATTACCTGGGTATGATGTTTTTTGAAATGACCAGTGAAGAGTTCCCGAACCAGGAGCCTGTTTATTACGCAACCAGCTGGAATAATGTTGCAAGTTACATACTGAACCACAAACATTTTGGAGAATACCTGCAAAATGCAAGTGCGGTGACACAGTCCCTGGCATTGGAAAATCATGGTGATGACAAGAAAATGAAAGTGGACTGGGCCTTGAAAACCATAAATGAGAGAATTAGCTGGAACCGGAACGCTTCTTTTTTTGCTGATAATACACCCAGAAGTGTATTGGCTGATGGTGTAGGCAATAGTGCAGAAATAAACCTTCTGCTTGTGAGCTTGCTGAGAAGTTTAGGGCTGGAAGCTTATCCTGTTGCTGTTAGTACTGTAAGGAATGGTGCATTGTTTTCCGACGCGCCCACCATTCGCCAATGGAATTATGTGGTAGCACAGGTTCGATTGCCCGGAGAAGAACCCATGTTGCTGGATGCAACAACTGTCTTCCCTTATCCAGGCTATCTCCCCCAGAGGGCCATAAACGGAAGGGGCAGGGTTTTTGACTGGCAGGTAAATGAATGGGTAAACCTGGAAGACAATATCTCATTCAACCTCCACAAAGCTTATGAGGTGGAACTTGATCGAAACGGCAACCTGGAAGGAACATTGGCTTATATCTGGAGGGATTTCGGTGCCTATGCCATGCTCCAGGAAGCACCCACCGCTGACAACAATCGTTTGCTGGATGAATTTGCCGCTGAAACAGGCGCCCGGATCAATGATGTAATACTGGAACCTGCCATTGCAGATAATGACACCCTGAAAGTACGGATGACGGCAACTTTCCGGATACCGGATTACGCACAGCTACTGGGTGACGAGATCATTATGCCCGGCTTGCTTTTTGAATCCCGCACGGATAACCTTTTAACCCACGAAGAAAGGTTATTCCCCGTGGTATTCCCCTATAATGCCAGTTACACATACAGCTTTTCGCTGAAGCTGCCCGAGAATGCAAGCATCGACTACCTCCCTGAGCAAAAAACAGGACAATGGGGTCGTTTCTCGCACCAGTTTGATTTTTTTGAGAATGGAGATACGGTCTTTATATCCGGACTTGTAGAAAACCTTACCAGAACAGTAAGTGCAAACCATTACAGCACGTTCCGTAATTATATGATCCGTTTGGCAGAACATAATTCAGGACATATGATCATCAGCTTAAACTGAAAGAGGCCGGAAGCTTTCAGAGAACAAACTACATATTGATTGTCAGAATGTTTTGTTTGCCAGGCCTAAGTGTCTTGTCAACGCTGGTGTTGCCTGATACAGCGCACGCTGAAACCGGCTGCTTTATCACCATACCCCCTGTCAACGCCATAATAGCCGTGGTACATATACCAGCCGTAACCGGCCTCTTCGGATATTTCGGAAGATGACCAGAAGAGGGCATTGGCTCCTATTGTTACAAAAACGCCGC
>SKOK01000327.1 GCA_007120085.1 Bacteroidales bacterium
ACCCATTCTTCTTCATACACTTCGATCTGGTAGCCTTTGTTGCGCAGCACGTTACGCAGGGGGTCCTGTTCCGGCAATGCTACGATGGCCAGGTTGTTATCATCGATGAAGGCATAGCTCATCACGGAGGAGGTATGTTCGGTGATGGCACGTGGCTCGCCCCCGCGTAGGCTAAGGGCATACACCTGTACGTAAGGGTTGTCGGCCAGGTTGGCGCGGAAGGTCACGGCGTCGCCTGTGGGTGTCCAGCCAATGCTGAATACGCGGCGGTCACCTGTCATAAAGGGGATGACTTCGTCGTTGCGGATGTCATAAACATAGAGCTCGCGATAGTCGCCGCCTGCCGAATGGGTGAACGGGCGTGGTACGTTGAGTGTAAAGGCAATGTAATTCTGGTCGGGAGACATTGCCACTTCTACGACTGACTTCAGGTCGAAGAGGTTGTGCGTGGTGATGTGGTCATCGGCTTGTGCCAGTGGCATGGCCATCCAGATGATGGCGAGGAGGGTTGTAATGTGGCGCATAATATTGGTTTTTTAGGTTCGATGGCCACAAAAATAATGTTTTTTTTGGAATGGGTTTCTCCATGCGATTGAAATGATAGTGTGCGACGAATCGCCAATCGAGATTCGCCGAATCATTAAAACTCTTGTGGCTGAAAATCTTTGGTGTTGACGATTTTGGCGCTTTTGCCTGTGGTACGGATGGTGAACAGTCCATTTTTTTCAGCCATTTTGTCGCTGTTGGAATTGATGCGGATGTAGGCCACGGCTCCAAGTAAACGGTCTTTGTTCGCATACTCGGGCATCCATTCACGGAAGTGTTTGAGTTTGTTCAAAAAAATCGTGATGTCATCCGGGCGCAGCGTGGTTTTGACCTCGACCACTACGCACACATCACCATTTACGGCAATGATATCGAATTCGTAACCGTTGTCATCCTCACTCTTCGCTCGCTCAACTGTTCGTTTAATCATGATGCCACGCTCCTGCATCACGCGGGGCAGGTCGCCTTCAACCAGTGATTCAACCAGCCGACCCCACTGGCCTGTGAATAAGTCAAAGGCCTGCTTGATCTTTTTGTCGGTTTCTCGGAATTTCTGGTCAGTTTTCAGGGATGCCTGACGCATCTCTTCACGGTATTCCTGGAACATCTGCCAAACATTTTCGAAAGAAAGAGGCCCCTGCGTATGGTAAACCCCCGGAGGCTCATTCAGTGCATCCTGATCATCCTGATCATCCAGGTTGTCGTAGTCTTTTGTTGCCATAGTTTTTATTTTTCTACAAAGATAAGATAAAAACATCTTAACTGCTAAATATTATTTTTAGGAATTTTTCACACGGTCATATTTAACATTTAAGTGGGTTCATTCCTTTGGTGATGCATTGACTGACATTAGTGAACCCTCGTAATGTCTTTCATCGGTCGCAAGGAAATGGAGGGGTTCTGAGAGGTTGTGGTGTTTGATGTCGGCATTAAAAAAGCGCATACACCGCTGATCCGCTGCCGCTCAGTGATGCATATACAGCGCCCTGGTCGTATAATCCGGTTTTGACATTGGCCATTTCGGGGTGCATTTCAAAAACCACCTCTTCAAAGTCGTTGACTATGATATGTTTCCATTCGGTGATGGGTGCTTGAAGCAGGTTTGAGAGAGATGTCCTGCGTGGTTTTGGCCGGATACGCCGGTAGGCCTCCGCCGTGCTGATGTGGATGTCCGGGGTGACGATCTCCAGGCGGTATTTGTGGAAATCAATCGGGACAGGCTGAGGCGTTAGGATGTTGCCACGTCCGCTAACCATTGCTGCTTCATTCCTGATAAAGAAGGAACAGTCACTGCCGAGTTGTTCGGCGAGTGTGGTGAGCTCGCTGGTGGTGAGTGGTGGTTTGATGAAGGTGTTGAGCATCCTGAGCATAAAAGCGGCGTCGGCACTGCCACCAGCCAGACCGGCACCGGCGGGAATGCCCTTGTGCAGGTGCATGTGCAGCGGAGGCAACACTGATCCCGGTGACCGTAATGATCGCTGTGAACTCACAGATTGCCGGGAAGATGAAGACTGCTGAGAAAGGGTGGATTGCTTGGAAACCAAAGCCCGTCGAGGCAGCGGTGACTGCGAAGAATCTTTGGGTTGCCGGTGTGGTACTTTCCAACCGGTGCCAGCAGTGTCCTGCCGGAAGGTGAGCAATTCCTGCATCAAATCGTAAGCCTGCAGGCAAAGGTTAGGCTGGCCATCGCCGGGTACGGGCAATCCGCTGAGGCCAAGTTCTGTTTCACCATCGGACGAAGGCACCGCCTCCAAGGCATCATACAAAGGAGCAGGCACCATAAGTGTTTCAATGTCGTGAAAACCATCACTGCGACGGCCGGTGACCCATAAACCTAAGGTGATGCGGGCGTTGGGGAAGCTTATCATTTCTTGTTTCTTGTTTACCTCCTGTTAAATAGTCGCTTCGCTGATCTAACAGGGTTCACCCCGTGGAATAATTCGTTCCTCATATTCAACGGGGTAAACCGTGAAATGCGAGGAACGAGCAATTCATCGGGGTTCTTTGTTTTTTGTTGCACAGAGCGTTTTCAACATAGAAGTTACACAGATTTTTTTCTTCGTCATTTCTGCCGTAAACCCTAAATCATCCATCAACCATCATTCATTATTCATTATTCATCATCCAGCTTTAACAAGCCTACTCCCACTCAATAATAAAGCCCTCCTCCTCCTGTTCTTGTATCCTTCTCATCTCCTGCTGGCGATCATTGGTCAGCGTGTCAGTAGTATCAGCAGGCTTGCGCGAAAGGAAGCTGAACTCTTCCCTCAGTATGCTCCTGAGGCTATGCCGTTCTTCGCGAATATCATCGCGCAGTTTTTCCCTTACGCCTGCCTGGTCGTAACGAAACACCGGGTCCTGTGCGGTGCCGGTGAGCCTTAAGAACAGGGTGGTACGTCCCAGTCCGTCATCTATGATCTCGCCATACTGTTCCTGTGGGTTGCGCCGTTCGCGATGGGTGCGTGTCATCAGCTCCGACAGCAGCACCCTGATACGATAGTCGATCTCGTTTTCGAAACCATGCTGCCCTGACAGGTGCAGGTTAAGCACGTTGGAGCTGACCTCCATCATCGGGATGCTCACCTGCCTGTTTTTGATGTGTATTTCATTTTCCAGGGTTGAGAAGGATATATTGTCCAGGTCACCGGTGCGAATAAAGCGTCCGAGGGCGACCATCGGGGCATAATTCACCAGGCGGCCATTTTCTACCCGGAGCGAAGCGAGGGTTTCCATGCTGTCCCAGTTGATCTCCAGGGAAGGGCTCCAAAGTGCCGAAAACATGATATCGGCTGTCAGTTTACCATGAATGTTTTCGTCAGTGATGCTGCTTTGGCCAAAGTTGCCCATCTGGTAAAACAGCTGGTGGATATCCACATTATTGAGATGTGCGTTGGTTTGCAGGCGTATGTCAACGGCACGGCTGCCATCGATGTGCCCTGTCATTTCTACGCTGCCATCCATGGTTTCAAAGCTGAGGTGATCAGCGGTCAGTATCTGCCTTGTGAGACGTGTGTTGCCGTGCAGCCCTTGGGCCTTAAAACGCCCGAAGTGAAGCTCTTCTATCGATACATCCATCTCAAGTTGAAGTCTTTCAGAAAATCTAAGTTTGTATTCAGTACTGTTTTCTGAATGCCCGTGCTGCAGCAGCTCGTCGAGGCGGATGTGGTTGGCATGCATGATGGCTTCCATCAGCATCACTTCGCCCGGAATAAAGAGGTATGGCAGAAGGTTCCTGATGTTGCCGGCGAAGTGGAAGTCGCTGCTGCCAGCTTTGCCCGACAGCTCTTCAATGACCATCTTGTTATCATAAAATGTCATTTTCCCGTTGAACGCCCTGTATGGCAGCAATTGGTTGTCATTCAGGATGAAGCTTACATCATTGAGGGTGGTGGTTCCTTCCAGCCTGGCATCAAGGAGGTCTTGTTCCGTAAAGCTTTTCCCGTTTCTCATTATGCCTGAAAATGAAATATCGAAGCCTGTCTTGCCTTCTGCCTGCGAAATATGTTCGATGTTAAGCCATTGCAGGAGTTCGCCGGCAGCCGATTCAGCGTTTAGCTTCAGCTTGATGTGTGGGGTTACAAAATTGTTGATGCTGCCATTGCCCTTAAAAAAGCTGTCTCCGGTGCTGGTTTTTCCCTGCAATGTGTTGATGACCAGTACACTGGATGATGTGCTGCGCTGCTGTCCGTTCGAAAAATGTCCTCCTGTAGTGATCTTTTGCAGGGAAATATTGTTTTGGGGCAATCGAAAAGCACCTTCCCTTATGTTGAAGGCAACTCGGATTCCTGGTATGTCTCCGTTTTGCAAAGTCCCGTTTATTTCACCTTCAAAGCTAAGCCTCCCTGATGGTTGATATGGAGAGATCGCCTGCACGGCCGAATGCGGGAGTTCCGGCAGCAGCCAGGCGATGGGCAGATGCTCTCCGCTGACGTTGATCCTGACCTGTTGCTGGCCGTCATGATCAGTGCCATTTCCTGATATCGTGAAGGGATGGCCCTCAATGACTAAAAGGCTTTTGTTTATTTGCCAGGTCATCTCACTGATGGTTTCCAGGCTCAGATTGATATTGAGGTCTTTTTGACCGGTGATTCTGTTGTGATTAATGAATAGGTCGCCGAGGTGTAGCTTGCCGCGTGCCTTGATGCTGTTGTGCTTCCCTGCAAAGTGGCCGGTGAGCCGCAGGCTGTTGATCTCGCAGTAAAGGAAATGCCCTGAGCTGTGATCAGTATATTGCAAAATGATGTCGTTGAACAGCAGTCGCCGGATGTCAAAATCTATTGATTCGTCCTGAGGTTTATTTTCGTCCCGCCCAAACAGGTAATTTGGGCTTCCATTTCCGGATATTGCTGGCCTCAGGATGCCGTCAGATACAACGACCTGTCTGATTATGTACCTTTTTCTGATGATGTCGGCGATATTGAATTGCAGATCTACAGAGGCTGCTTGCAAAAGGGTGTCGCGTCGTGGGTCATTGCCTGCTTCCAGGAGCGTAACTTCTTTGAATGTGAGGGTGGCCATCGGAAAGGTTCTGAAGAGGCTGAACCTGATGTTTTCAACTTGCATATCTGCCTGCAGCTGTTGATGGAGCTGCTCGGCAAAAAATGCCTTGACGCCGTCGCGATGATACCAGGTAAGCAGGCTGAGCAGGACAATCAGAAAAGCGATGAAGATGCCGCCACTGATCATCATAAGCCTGATGAAATGGCGGACGATCTGTTTTCTGTTTGGGGCATTGCTATGCATTTGTGATTATCCGAGCATTTTGAGGTAACTAACTTCTTTTTCAGTGAGGGTGCGCCATTTTCCGCGTGGCAGGTCTTTTTTTGTGAGGCCGGCATACATTACGCGGTCAAGTTTCACCACATCGTATCCAAATTTTTCGAAGATACGCCGTACGACCCTGTTTTGTCCTGAGTGGATTTCAATGCCGATCTCTTTTTTGTTTTCCGGGTTAGAATAAGCAATGCTGTCGGGAATAACCTTGTCTTTGCCCAATTCAACGCCACTGGCGATGCGTTGCAGGTCATCAGGGTTGATCTTTTTGTTGAGCTGCGCGTAATAAAGTTTTTTGACCCCGTGTTTTGGGTGGCTCAGCTTTTTGGTCAGCTCACCGTCGTTGGTGAGCAGCAGCAGCCCTGTAGTGTTGCGGTCGAGGCGTCCAACGGGGTAAAGCCTTTCCTTGAAGGCATTGCCAAGCAGGTGCAGGACGGTACGGCGTTGTTGCGGATCGTCGG
>SKOK01000289.1 GCA_007120085.1 Bacteroidales bacterium
AATTGTTGAATTGTTGAATTGTTGAATCGTTGAATCGTTGAATCGTTGAATAATCAGAATCCATGAACCATGAACCATGAACCAGTAACCAGTAACCAGAAATTAGAAATTAGAAATTAGAAATTAGAAACCAGAAACCCCCATAATTGCAATAATGGAAGCCTCATATAAAATACGTCAGGCCAACGACGCGGACAAGCATAAAATATACACCCTCATCCGGGAAAACATTGCTACGGATAAAAAAATCATGAGCCCTGACCTGATTTCAGAGGGCTTTATGGAAGAGTTTGTTGACAAGCTGATCAGGAAAGGGAGCATGCTGGTGGTCGAAAACAGCTTTTCGGAGATGGAAATGATTGGTGAAGTACATGATTATCAAACTTATGAGCAGCTTGATCATGAAGAAGCTTCCATGAAAGAGCTCTCCTTCTTCTCAAGGCTCGACAAATTGCCCGGAGAGCGGGAAACCAACCTCGTAAACTGGTTGTTTGGAGAGATCCGCAACAAGCATCGCGATGTTTTCCGGGTTGAGGTGAATACCCCGATAACCAACTCATCGTCTGTTGATTTTTACAAAACATTGGGCCTCCGCATAGAGGGGAATTACCAGGGGCGTCTCAAAAACAAACCCGAGCACCTGCACCTGAGCCTTCCACTGTCATGGATAAACTATTCTTAATCAAAGAATTAACCAATATTCAGGTTTCTTAGAGCATCAACAACAGTACCTTCATATAACACCCCTTTCCAATACAGGCAATAAAAAACAAGCGTGCATTGGCACATTTTTTTTATTTTTGTGCTTTATTGATGAACATACGCCAGGGCTTGACCTGTCACAAACAGGACCTGACCTGTCAAACCAAAAACACAAAACTATGAAAAACAAAAACTCCTTATTATTCACAGCTTTATTAACAGGCATTGTGCTTCTGATCGGATGCGCACAACCGGGCAACAGCACAAATAACAAACAAGACGAAAAAATGCAAACAGTACTGATAAGCACAGACTTAGGCGACATGACGGTGGTTCTGTACAACGAAACACCCGAGCACCGCGACAATTTCCTGCGTTTGGCGCAGGAGGGTTTTTTCAATGACCTGCTTTTCCACAGGGTGATTGATGGATTTATGATACAGGCGGGTGACCCCCACAGCAGGGATGCCGCACCCGGCGAACGCCTTGGTTCCGGTGGCCCCGGCTATACAGTAGTAGCCGAGATTCAGGATGGTCTGTTTCACCAGAAAGGCGCCCTCTCGGCAGCCCGGCAGGGTGACCAGGTGAACCCCGAAAAACGGTCGTCAGGCTCACAGTTTTATATCGTCCAGGGACGCCGCTGGTCGGAACAGGAGCTCGACATGATGGCTAAAAATCGCGGCATCGAATTCACGGCAGATCAGGTTGACAAATACACCAACGTTGGCGGCACGCCTCACCTCGACAATGAATACACCGTGTTTGGTCAAGTCATTGCCGGCCTGGAAGTCATCGACAAGATCGCTACCGTGCGAACCGGCCCCGGCGATCGGCCCGTTGAGGATGTCAAAATCAAAAGTATCACAGTAATTGAATAATACTTTTTTAGATGATTGACAAGATCAATGCCCTGCTGGCCGAAGTGGATGGCTTTGAAACCCAAAGCATGGAAGAGCTGGAGGCCTTTCGCATAAGAATGCTGGCAAAAAAAGGAGCCATCACCGCTCTATTTCAGGATTTTAAATCTGTTGAGCCCTCGCAGCGCAAGGAGATGGGGCAACGGCTGAACCAACTAAAGCAGTCTGCAACCCAAAAGGTAGAACAGCTCAAATCACGTCTGGAGGCAGAAGCCGCCGCGCAAAAAGCCGGCAAAGACAAGCCCGATCTGGGCATGCCCGCCGGATTTAACCCCATTGGCAGCCGCCACCCCCTCTCAGTGGTCCGCAACCGCATCAACAGCATCTTTGAACGCATCGGCTTTGTGATTTCCGAAGGACCGGAGGTCGAAGACGACTGGCACAATTTCAGCGCGCTCAACTTCCCTGAAGAACATCCCGCACGCGATATGCAGGACACCTTTTTTGTGGAGAAGCAGCCCGACATCGCCCTGCGCACACACACCTCATCGGTGCAGGTGCGCGTGATGGAGAATCAGAAACCACCCATCCGGACCATCTCCCCCGGCAGGGTATTTCGCAACGAAGCCATCAGCGCCAGGGCACACTGCATCTTTCACCAGGTCGAAGGCCTTTATATTGATGAAGGGGTCTCGTTTGCCGATATGAAGCAAACGCTGTTGTACTTTGCCCGGGAAATGTTTGGCAAAGAAACACAGATTCGCCTGCGTCCTTCCTTCTTCCCCTTCACTGAGCCATCGGCCGAGATGGATGTGTCGTGCAGTCTCTGCGGCGGCAAAGGATGCAACATCTGCAAATACAGCGGATGGATAGAGATCATGGGTTGCGGGATGGTTGATCCCAACGTGCTCGAGAACTGTAACATCGACAGCAATAAATACAGCGGATACGCCTTCGGCATGGGCATCGAACGCATCGCCATGATCATCTACCAGATCAAAGACCTGCGGATGTTCTTTGAAAACGACCTGCGGTTTTTAAGGCAATTTACTTCGGCAATTTGATAATTGTAGGTTTTTGATGTTTTGTGGTTAAAAAAAATCACCACAAAGACACGAAGAACACGAAGTTTATTTCTTTGTGACCCCTTTGTGACCTCTGTGCCTTTGTGGTAAAAAAAACAAACCGCACAAAGTCCGGATCCTGTAAATATGGAAAAAGAAAAATCACTTCAAAAAGCCATTGCCCTTGACCAGGCCGATCCGCTGGCCGGATTCAGGCAGCGTTTTTACATTCCGGAAAACACCATTTATGTGGATGGCAACTCCCTGGGCTTGCTCAGCAAGGATGCCGAGCGTTCGTTGCACCGGGTGCTGAACGAATGGAAAACCTTGGGGATCAAAGGCTGGCTGGACGCTGAACGTCCCTGGTTTCACTTTGCTGAAGAGATCGGGGAAATGGCTGCCGGGCTTGTGGGAGCCGAAAAGAACGAACTCATATTCACAGGCACAACCACCGTAAACATACACAGCCTGATCAGCACATTTTACAAACCCGCTGGCAAGCGCACCAAAATCCTTGCCGACGAGTTGAACTTCCCTTCCGACATCTATGCGCTTGAGGGCCAGATCAGGATGCGGGGACTTGATCCGGCCAGCGAACTGCTGCTCGTCAAAAGCGTTGATGGCAAAACCCTTGACGAGGAAGCCATTATCAATATGATGACAGATGAAATTGCCCTGGTTTGGTTGCCTTCAGTGCTATTTGCCAGCGGTCAGCTGCTCGACATTGAGCGTCTTACAAAGGAAGCCCGACAAAGAGACATACCGATCGGTTTTGACTGCAGCCATTCGGCCGGTGCCATACCACACCATTTCAGCCAGTGGGGCGTTGACTTTGCCACTTTTTGCAGTTACAAGTATCTGAACGGCGGGCCTGGTTGCTCCGCATTTCTCTACATCAATAAAAAGCACTTTGACAAAACACCCGGCACACCGGGTTGGTTTGGATATGTTAAAGAAAAGCAGTTCGACATGCTGCTCGACTTTGAGCATGCGCAATCGGCCGGCGGCTGGCAGATCTCCTCGCCCGGCATACTCGGATCGTCGACGATGGAGGGATCGCTAAGGATCATCAACGACGCCGGCATCGAAAACATCCGGGAAAAATCGCTGAAACTTACAAGCTTTTTCCTTGAGCTCTTACAGCCACTTCTGGATGAGAAAAGCTATGCCCTGTCTGTTGCCACCCCAAAGGAGCCCATGCGACGCGGGGGGCACATCGCCCTCTCTCACCCCACAGAGGCTTTGCGCATCACTGAAGCACTCAAAGCGAACGGCATTGTGCCCGATTTCAGGGCACCCGACATCATCCGCATTGCTCCTGTGGCACTCTACAATTCTTTTGAAGAAGTGTGGAAAGTGGCAAACATCCTGAAAGAGATCATGGAAAGAAAGGAATATGAAAAATTTGGGAATCAACGCAAGGCAATCTCATAATTACCTCCATACTTATCTCCCTGAATACCTGAACCTTGTGAACACTTACACTGCCAACCCCATTTAATTTTTCAAACAATATGAAATAGTCGTTGTTAATATTGAATGTGTAAAAATATTTATTGTAACTTTGCATACTTTTTTTAAACAAAAACCAGAAACAAAATGAAAACAGCAAAAACACTCTTATTGATGGCAGCATTTGTGATGCCACTTTTTTTCGCTTCCTGTAGCGATGATGATGATGACCAAAAAAACCATTTTAAGTATGATGGTAACACTTATGAGATGACCAGCGGCGTAATGCTTAATTGGGGACAATTTTGGGGTGAAGGTTACAATTTTGACCTCTATCTCTTCTCCGAAGGCATCCAGTACAATGGCATCTGGGACATCACCGGCACCGGACATGGTATTTTCTTTGAGTTCTATTCGCCAAATGAAAACGAACTGGCAGCAGGTACTTACAATTTTGATCCTGAAGACGAAGGTGATCCCTTTACTTTTGCTTCGGCAGATTTTGTTCTTGATTTTAACATAGAAACTGAAACAGGCACAGAAGTAGAGATCACTGGCGGAAGCGTAAAAGTTGAAAAATCGGGTTCAACCTACACCATCACCATTGATGTGGTTGCGGAAGATGGCAAAGCCGTAACCGGTTACTACAAGGGAACTTTTACAATGGAAGACATGACAGATTTCGATTGGAAAACCGAACCAGTTGAAAAACTGCGTGTATTCTAACATTAAGTATGAAATACGACTTTAGTCGATTTTTTTAAGGGAGACACCTATTTGTCTCCCTATTTTTATTATCTTTACGATCAGAATCCGTAACTCCAAACTCCAAACTCCAAACCCGTAACCATGAACCAGCAACCAGCAACCACAAACCAGAAACCGTTATGGTGCCTGACATCTCTGCGGGCGACGTCAGTACGATGACAGCCCAAGTGCTGTCGCTACAGGCAACCCTGAGGGGTTAATGATGGCCGGTCAAGCCCGGCCAATACGGTCGCGTAACCAACAAGAAACGTCATCAATCAGAAACCAGAAATTAGAAATTAGAAACCAGTAACCCGAAACCAGTAACCACAAACTATAAACCAGTAATCACAAACTATAAACCAACAAAAAATGACCGACCAGGAATTACAATTCAAACGCTTTATGGAAAAGCTGAAAAAAAACGGCAGGCACGTCATCATCCTGGTGATCGTTGCCATTGCCCTTTTAACATCCGTAAAAACCATTGCCCCGGAAGAGGAAGGGGTGGTATTGTTTTTAGGCAAATACAACCGCACCCTTGACCCCGGACTGAACTTCATTGCTCCCTTCGGACTCGAGAGGATGTACAAGATCCCGGTGCAGCGGCAGCTGAAGCAGGAGTTTGGCTTCCGCACCGTGGAAGCAGGCGTACGAAGCCGCTATGCCAAAGACGCCTACCGGATAGAATCGCTCATGCTCACGGGCGATCTCAACCTGGCCGATGTAGAGTGGGTTATTCAGTACCGTATCGTAAATTCTTTCAATTACCTGTTCAAGGTCAGGGATGCTGAAGATGCCCTGCACGACATGTCAGAGGCGGCCATGCGCAAGATCGTTGGCGACCGCACCGTGAACGAAGTGCTCACCGTTGGCCGCCAGGAAGTGGCCACCAGCGTAGAGGTGCTGCTGCAACGCATGTGCGACGAATATGAGA
>SKOK01000131.1 GCA_007120085.1 Bacteroidales bacterium
AAAAACTATACCCCCACCTGTGATGAAAAAAACCACCAAAGGACCAAATCACACCAGGCGGTTCCGACTTGTAAATCTTCGAACCATAAACTGTGGACAGTTCACCCCGTTGAAGCAGGTTAATCAACTGATCAAAGTAATCATTAGCCGGATGGATGTCATTGTTCCACCACAGGATGTAGTGTGCCTGAAGCTCATGCAAGGCATACTTCATGCCCTTGTTAATCCCGCCGCTCCACCACAAACTGCCATCCCCAAAACACAAATGCACCGCCGGATGATGCACCCTGATCCAATCCGCCGTGCCATCATCAGAGCCATCATCAACAACTACCACCTCAAACCGCCAAGCATCTGCAACAGCACTGATTGAAACTGCTTCGGCAGTTAATTGCTCAAGGCCTGCCAAACACTTTTTGGTATATTCCAGACTGTTGTGGACGGGTATAATGATGGCTATGGTTTTTTGCATACGAAAAACGCGTTTCTGAAAATTTTGAATTTGCTCCCTCAGAATTGTTTCATCAAATGTACAAAGGTTTTCATTATCTATCAATCATGATTCATCATCTGCGAAAGATCAACCACTTCCCTGGTTTGTAACAAAGCATTACCAGGCTCGCCGGGTTTTTCTTTGCGCCCTCTGTGTCTTTAAAATGGTAAAAGTGCTGCGCTGAGCAAGACGCAGTGGCACAGGGGAACACAAAAAAAATCAATACCTTTCATTTTTTATTTGTATTTTTAAACCATATATCATATATTTGCAAACACATAAAGATAATTAAACAACATTTGCCAACAAACACACTGAGTTATAGAATGTTTATGGCTTTTGAGAATAAACAGCAAAACGCTACCTGTATTAGCCAAACATTCAGTAACTTTGTAACATGATGTATATGGTATATCTGGACCCAAAAAACGATTTGTGCTTCAAGAAGATCTTTGGAGAGCATCCGCATCTGCTGAAAAGCTTCCTGAACGCCATGCTGCCTTTAGAAGAAGGCCGCCAGGTAGAAAGCCTTGAATACCTCTCGCCTGAGATGGTACCCGAAAACCCCTTGCAGAAACACTCCATTGTCGATGTGCGCTGCCGCGACAACTATGGCCGGCAGTTCATCGTAGAAATGCAGATGCACTGGACAACCTCTTTCATGCAAAGGGTGCTGCTCAATGCATCAAAAGCTTATGTGCGGCAATTAGACTATTCACACACGTTCAGCAAGCTGGAACCTGTATATGCACTGAACCTGGTAAATGATATTTTCCAACCCAACAAAGAAGAATATTACCATCACTACCAGATCGTGAACATCGCCGATACGGATCAGCAGATTGAAGGTTTGGAGTTTATCTTTATAGAGCTGCCCAAGTTTAAGGCCAAAAACATCACTGAGAAAAAGCTCCAGGTGTTATGGTTGCGGTTTTTAACGGAGATCAACGAAAGCACCCGTTATGCTCCTGATGACCTGCTTGAAAACCCCGAGATCAGCGAGGCCATTGAGAATATGCGCACCTCGGCTTTCGACAGGGCTGAGCTGGAAAGATACGATAAGTACCTGGACAGCATTCGTGTTGAAACAACCCTTATGTATGAAAAATTCGAGAAAGGGAAGACGGAAGGGCTTGAAGAAGGCAGAGCTGAAGGCAGGGCTGAAGGGAGAGCTGAAGGCAGGGCTGAAGGGAAAGCTGAAGGCGAGCAGCAAATAGCACTCAAAATGGCTTTCAAGATGCTCTCTATGGGTATATCCCTTAAGGAAGTGATGAAAATAACCGAGCTACCAGAAAATACACTACAGAAAATATCCGATCTGTATGATGAACACGGAAAAGATGCTTTTAAGCATGTTGAAAATTTGCGTGATCCGGGTTAACTTTCCTTACCTGAAAACCCCATGACAACCCCCACCCTCAGCATCATCATGCCGGTGTACAACGCCGAAGCCTACCTGCGCGAAGCCGTGGAAAGCATCCTGGCGCAAAGCTTTACAGACTTTGAGCTGATCATTGTGGAAGACGGCAGCACCGACAACAGCCTGGATGTCATTAACAGCTTCACCGACAGCAGGATACAGGTTCTTTACAACAATGGAAACCAGGGCATTGTTTACACCCGCAACCGCGGTATGGCCGCAGCCCGCGGACGCTACATCGCCCCCTTCGATGCCGACGACATCGCCCATCCTGAAAAGTTCACCAAACAAATTCAGTTTCTTGAAGAAAACCCCGGATATGGCCTACTGGGCACCTGGGCAAAGCTGATCGACAAGAACGGGAAGCGACTCCGGAAAAAATGGAAGGTAAATGCACCGCCCGAACGGATTCCACCCATACTGCTGTTCAGAAACTACTTCGTGCAATCATCGGTAGTGCTCCGGCGCGAAGCCATCCCACCGGGAGGCTATGAAAAAGGCTTCGATGCTGTGGAGGACTACAGGATGTGGACACAGATCGCGAGCAAATGGAAGGTGTGGAACTATCCCGAATACCTTGTAAAATACCGCATCCATGAGCAGGGGATCAGCATTCGTGAAGCCAATACGATCAACGGCAAGGATGACCTGGTTTACCAAACGCAATATAAAAATCTGGATATCAACCTATCGGAAGATCAGTGCCGGCTGCTCCATTTCATCCGAAAGAGCAACATTAGCAATAAAATCAAAACCCTTGATGAAATAGAAGACTTTCTGCTGCTCCTGCTGCAACAAAATGCACAGCTTCGTGTTTATGATCAAACACAGCTGAAGAAAGTGGTGCTGAACCGCTGGTTAAAAGTCTGTTTCCAGGCACGCCTGCCTGTGCACAAAAGGTGGAGCACCTATTTGGCATCAACAATTCTCTGGAATAAGAAAAAGATCAAGTCTGGAAATTTTGAGCATGGAAAGAAGGACGACATCATCAAAACAACCAGCAAACCAACAGCTAACATATCCATCATTGCCGCCAATTACAACAATGGCAGATACCTCAGGGCTTTTATCAGCAGCGTGATGGGCTCCACCGTGCTGCCACGCGAGCTAATCATCGTGGATGATGGTTCCACCGATGATTCGCACGAAATATTGCTGGACCATGCAGCATTGTCTTATCTGAAAATTATTTCTTTTGATGAGAACAAAGGCTTTACGGCAGCCCTCAACGCAGCCCTCGAGGCCGCCTCGGGCCAATACATCATGCGTGCCGACCCCGACGACCTGCTGATGCCCGATCGAATCGAAAAGCAATTCAATTACCTGGAAAACCATCCGGAGATTGACATGCTCGGCTCCAATGCCATTTATTTTTCTGATGATGGTCGGCAACTAAATCGCACAAACTTCCCTTTACACCACGATTGCATCTCAAACACATACCGCAAAGGCGAACACGGCGTGCTGCATGCCACAGTATGCGGGAAACGAGCTGTTTACCAACAATACCGCTATCAGCCGTTGTCGCCGGGCGAGGATTATGAACTTTTTGCGCGAATGGTTAAGGACGGGCGCCGCTTTGCAGGTCTGAAAGAAACACTTTACAAAGTACGCATACACCCAAACAGCTCCACCAGCCAAATCACCAGCAAAGCCATCGAACAGACTTTCCTGTTCCGCGACCAAATCTTCGGCACCTCCACAAGCCGCATTAAGATCTGGACTTACTTTCAGCATATCCGCCACTACCGCAGGTCACAACTGGCAAGCAACCCCATCATAAAATATGCCCACCTCCTTTTGTCCGTTTTGTGCTATCCTCAAAAACTGATCAGCAGGTTGTTTTAGCCTGCCTTATTCATGCAGGTTAGTTTTTCGATCATTTACCAGAAAGCGAAGAAAAATTTTTCATTCAGTAAAAAAAAACTTGTCAAATAAAAAAAATGATGTACATTTGCACCCACAATTAAGGGCGCTTAGCTCAGTTGGTTCAGAGCACCTGCCTTACAAGCAGGGGGTCACTAGTTCGAATCTAGTAGCGCCCACAACATAATCAAGCAGTTACATCTTATAAAGAAGTAACTGCTTTTTTTATTGCCAGACAAGGTTCACTTTAATGGTTTTTCCCTTTTACAAGACCCCCTTTCCCTGAATGACACCATCCTTCATCGAATAAAACTTTTTTCAATTTGTCTATTGTTTGTCTATTGGTGAATTTTTAATTCAACCAAATACAAACGTATTTTTGATGCCATGCAAGCTGGAAGCTGGAGGCTCGAAGGGTTCGCGGCAAAAACGGAACGCCGATGACCAAATTTGGGACACACAGGAGCATGATTATCACAAAATCTGCGACAATCAGCGAGAACAAATAAAGTTACACAGAGGTAACACAGAGGAATTCACACCTGTCCCGCCCATGCGGGAGAGTCTCACAGAGACAAAACTCTGTGAATACACTGTGTCAAACTCTGTGGAACTCTGTGAAACAAAAAATCACAAATCATTGAATATCAATACATAACGCAATTATAAACCCATGAAAAAAATCCCCCTTCTCACCCTGATCCTTGCTGGTAGCATCATGACAGGAAATGCACAGGTAGCAAATTATGCCTTTTCGCAACAAAACCTGGCATACAATGAAATTACAGGCGGCACCGTCCTCTGGTCGGGCAGCTTCGATGACCAGGTATCGAGTGCTGTTACCATACCTGAATTTGTTTTCAATGAGGAAAGCTTTACTACCATCTTTATATCTGCAAATGGGTTTATTACCTTTGGACTGGCACCAACCGGCGGCAATTATAACCCCATCAACAACCATGCAGCATACAAGGGAGCTGTTGCCGCATTAGGCAGAGACCTCAACCATGCTGCCAGCGGCAGCCCCTCCGTGCGCCATGAGCTGCTCGATGATGTTTTTGTTGTTCAATATACGGATGTGCGCCGATATAATGTGGCCGATGAAAGAATCAGCTTCCAGATACGTCTGAACACCGCTGATAATTCAATCAGTGTTGTTTACGGCGGTACGATCACACCCGGACTCAACACAATATACCCGCAGGTTGGCCTACGGGGAGCTTCCAACACTGATTTCAATAACCGCAGGATATTGATCGGCGGTAGCAGTTGGATCAATTCATTGCCAGGAACGGCAAATAACAATTCCATGTATTTCAACAATGCATCGCCGGAAACAGTGCCTCATCCCGGCTTGACATTCACCTGGGGAACCCCCGATTATTCTGCACCACCCAATGCATCCATAATAAAATGGCCACCCAATGAATTAACAACATTCACAGGACCAACACAGCTCGAATGGACAGGTGCATACTCAGCCATGCCATTGCTGGGCTACAAAGTGTTTTTCGACACCAACCCTAATCCAACAACCCTTCTGTATGACGGGCCAGATCTAACCTTCCAAACCCAGGCCCTGCAATACGGAACCGACTATTACTGGAAAGTGGTGCCTTACAACGAAAATGGCGATGCACCGAATGTCCAGGTTTGGTCATTCAGCACAGTAAATGAAACGCAGCTGGCAGAAAGCTTTGAAGATGAGTGGTTTCCGCCATTAGGATGGAGTTTCGACACCGGTTTCTTCTGGACGCAATCATTGAACAGTGCCTTGCATGGCAATAAATCGGCATACAGGTGGACGACCAGCACACACGCAAAGCTTCACACACCCAGGCTAAGCATTGCCGGCAACAGCAAACTGTCGTTTTTTGCGGGTACGGCAACATCCCTGCATCAGCGCATACAACTCTACTATTCGCCTGATAAGATTGACTGGCAGCCTGTTGGCGATGA
>SKOK01000006.1 GCA_007120085.1 Bacteroidales bacterium
CCGGGTGTTCCTGAAGAATTACATACGACGAATGGATGTGGTCATATAAAAGCTGGAAGCTCGAAGTTGGAGGTTAGAAGTTGGATGTTAGATGTTAGAGGTTGGATGTTAGAAGTTGGAGGTGGGAGGTAATTGTTTAACTGTTTAATTGTTGAAGGGTCTGTTTGGGCTGAGAGATTCTTCGCTAACGCTCAGAATGACAGGGGGCTCAAAACCAGAAACCATAAATTAGAAATTAGAAATTATTGACGAGATGATGATCACCAGGGACAACTACATGCTTTACTTCCTCGATTACTACGAGGGGGTGCTTCCCGAAGGGGAGCAGGAGGAGCTTATGCGTTTCCTGGATGACCATGCTGACCTGAAGGTGGAGTTTTTTGATTTTGAGATGGTGCAGCTTCCTGCAGATAAAAAACTGCGTTTCCCTGGCAAGCATTCTTTAAAGAAGCCTGACGCCGCTGCTGATGATGGGCAGCACCCCGGTCCTCTTAAGCTGCATAACCCTGGAGCCGTTTCAGCTGATGAATGGGCTGAAGCCCACGATATTTCCGCAGGCAAGGTTACGCCCGAAAATTATGAACTGCTTTTTGCCGCTTATGCTGAAGGCGATCTGGACGCTGCCACGGAGAAGGCGGTTGAGGCTTTTGCTGACGCCGATGTTTTTTATGCCCGCGAGCTGGAGCTGATGAAGGCGGCCAGGGCAACTGCCGACAACACCATTCAATATGAAGGCAAATCTGCCCTGAAACGCCATTTTATCGGTGTGATGCGCCGCAAAATATTGTATTACGGTTCCGCAGCTGCAGCGGTGCTGCTGCTGGCTGCATTGGTTTATACTTTTTTTCCGATGGATCAAACACAGCATTATGCTGAAGAAACACCTGTTGCAGGGGACAAGGATGTGCCGGTGGCCGTTGAGGCACCTCCTGTCCCCGGACAGGACATACCCGCCATTGCAGATGTGGCAGGGAGCATCCCAGGCGAAATGCCATCCG
The DNA here is from genome assembly GCA_007120085.1 of Bacteroidales bacterium. GTDB lineage: Bacteria > Bacteroidota > Bacteroidia > Bacteroidales > UBA7960 > PUPG01. The sequence goes on from SKOK01000006.1 coordinate 999, forward strand.
CTCCGGGCCAGCTTGCCACAGAACCTGATGGCACCCGCAGGCTCATTGCAGAGGTACAAGCTGTTGAGCGGCACGAGAAACTCCCCACAACAGCATTGGCCGAAGGGCCTGTCTCCATCGACCTGACAGCCTTCCGCCGCCCAACACGGGCTCAGAGGCCGCTGGCCTCCCTGGCCATGAAGCCAAGAGCCGCACAGCAGGTGCCGGCCCGTACTGAAGCAATCCCTGCATCCATAGCGTCGCGCAATGAGTTTATGTGGCTGGCTTATGTTGATCCTGGTTACTTGTTCAGTATCCGGGAGGATGATGACCCTGCGCCTTCAGCCACCCCGACCCGCAGGGAAGTAGGTCTTGCCGAGCTGGCCATCAACCGCATCAATGAAAATAGCAACCTCAACCTCGATGGCGTGGAGCAAGTGATCAGCGGCGACAGAAGCACGCTGGTCAACATCGCCGGCGAAGGCATTGCCAGGGTAGCCCCGGCCACGGAAAGAATACTCGGGATTGAAACCGCCCGAAATGATGAAGGAAAACTCGTGGGATTTGCCATTGGCGACTTGTTCTCAATTTCCAGGAGATAAGCTCATGTATCCCATGGAACAAACCGCACGCCTTAACTTTTAATTCTCCGTAACCCGCTTGTGCTTCCACCGCCGGTGCGACCACAACCAATGTGCCGGCTGACGGTGTATCTCGGCTTCCAGCCGCTCCACAAACATCTGCGAAAGCATCCCCTCTTCCAACTCCCAGGGTTTTTCAGAAAGCAGTTCAGTGTGAAGGTAATAATGCCCGCGCTTTTCGCGGCGCAAAGCAACGAAAAATACCGGCATCTTAAAGCTTTTTGCCAGCTTTTCAGGCCCGGAGAAGAATGGTGTGTCTTGTTCAAGGAAGCGCGTCCAGTATGCATGCTCAGGATTTGGCGTCTGGTCGGCGATCAACCCCATGATGTAGGGTTTGCCCAGCTTCCGGTAACGCATCATCGCCCTGCCTGTATTTCTCTTGGATACCAGTTCGTGCGCATAACGCCCCCTGATCTTCAGCAGCAGCTTGTCCATCACCTTGTCCTTCATCGGCCGGTAAACCGGCACCACGGGAAATGGCAGATGAAGCGATACCATCGGCGGCACCCACTCCCAGTTGCCAATGTGTCCCAGTACCCCTATGAACGACTGGCCCTCATTTTTATACTGCATCATCTTTTTATGCCCTTCCTCACTGAAGCGGCAACGGCGCAAAACTTCTTTGTCGCTGATGGTCAGCAGTTTGATCGTTTCTGCAGTTACGTCAGCGAGATTGCGGTAGAAGCCCAGGCAGATGTGCCTTAACTCCCGTTCACCCTTATCGGGGAAAGCCCTGCGCAGGTTGCCCATCACCACCTTGCGGCGGTACCGGATCACGTGAGCCATCATAAAGTATAAACCCGTGGCAATGCCATGCAAAACCCGCAGCGGCAACCACGACAGCAGATGCACCGCCCAGGCCACAGGGTAAGAGAGTATGTTGGTGCGTTGGGACATCGTGGGTTACGGGATTATGGTTACGGGTTCAGAGTTTGGAGTTAGGAGTTTGTGGTTTCTAATTTCTGGTTTCTGATTGATGACGTTTCTTCTTGGTTACGGGACTGTATTGGCCGGGCTTGACCGGCCAACAATAATTCCCAGGGTGTGCTGTAGGGACAGGACTTGGCCTGTCTGGACTTGGCCTGTTCGTTGCAGACACTGGGGTCGCCCGCACATGGTTTCTGGTTACGGGTTCACAGTTCACAGTTCGGAGCCCCCTTTCTTTCTGAGTGGGTTAGCCCCCGCAAAAGGGCGGTGGCTACAATGCGGAAATGACATTGGGGGCATATCCATTGCCGTCTGCTTTAGCTGACGGATAGAAGGCAGTACTGCTCTCAGGGGGGGCTTTAGCCCCAAAATAAGTGTCTGTTCAGGCTTGTCTGGGACTAAAGTCCCCCTGGGAGTAGTGCCATTTCCTGCCCGTTGGCTGAAGCCAACGGCAATAGATACAGAGCAGTAGTTGTTTGAAAACATAATAACTAAGTATTCAGCACATTACAAAAACTGTCATTAGTAGCGCCAGCGAAGAATCTCTCAGCCCAAAGAGATCCTTCACTCCGCTAAGTTCCTCAGGGTGAAAAAAACATTTCAACATTTCAACACTTCAACATTTCAACAGTTCAACAGTTCAACACTTCAACACTTCAACACTTCAACATTTCAACATTTCAACAAACGAACAGCCTCCCCATCAATACAAAAAATTATCATACGGATACCTCTCCTTATGGATTTCCACCACTTTGTCGTACAGCAGCCGTCTGAATGCCTCTATGTTGTCTTTGTGTTTGGCTGAGATGAAGATGCAGGGCTCGTTCACCCTGGCCATCCACGTCTGTTTCATCTCTTCCAGGCTTATGTTTTCGCGTGTGGCAGGTGTGAGGTCGTCCTCTTCCTTTTCGATCCAGCTGTATTTATCCATCTTGTTGAACACCATGATGTGCTGCTTTTCGTTCTCACCGGTGATCTCGTTCAGCGTCTCGTTTACCACTTCGATCTGTTCTTCGAATCCGGGATGGCTGATATCCACCACGTGAAGCAGGATGTCTGATTCACGCACTTCGTCGAGTGTTGACTTGAAGCTTTCGATGAGGTGGTGGGGCAGTTTGCGTATGAAACCGACGGTGTCGCTGAGCAGGAAGGGCAGGTTACCGATCACCACTTTTCGCACCGTGGTGTCGAGTGTGGCAAAGAGCTTGTCTTCAGCAAATACGTCGGTTTTGCTGAGCATATTCATGATGGTTGACTTGCCCACGTTGGTGTAGCCGACGAGGGCGACGCGCACGAGGCTGCCGCGGTTCGAGCGCTGTGTGGCTTTTTGCTTGTCGATCTGCTTTAATTTCTTTTTGAGAAGGGCGATTTTGTCGCGTACGATGCGCCGGTCTGTTTCGATCTCCGTTTCGCCGGGACCTTTCAAGCCGATGCCTCCTCTTTGCCGTTCGAGGTGCGTCCACATCCCTGCCAGTCGGGGCAGCAGGTACTGGTACTGAGCCAGTTCCACCTGTGTGCGGGCGTGGGCGGTGCGGGCGCGCATTGCAAAGATGTCGAGGATGAGGTTGCTGCGGTCGATCACCCGGGTGCCGAGTGCCTTTTCGAGGTTTCGCAGTTGCGAGGCGGTAAGCTCGTCGTCGAACACCACCAGGTCGGCTTTGTGTTCCTTGACGCTGTCGCGCACTTCTTCGGTTTTACCCTTGCCAATGAAGGTGGCCGGGTCGGGCTTGTCGAGCTTCTGCGTGAAGCGGCCCAGCGTTACGCCACCGGCGGTGTCAACCAGGAAGGCAAGCTCATCGAGGTATTCGGCGACGGTCTCTTCGGACGTGCCCCCGCTGATGATCCCCACCAGGATTGCTTTTTCTTTTTCGTGCCTGATCTCAATATATTTTGGCATGCAAGGCTTGGCTTAAAATGGTTTAAATCCGATGATCTCCCGCACTTCACGGATGGTTTTTCTGGCACTTTCGCGTGCTTTCTCGGCGCCCATTCGCGAAACCTTGCCGAGGTATGCGTCGTCGGCGCTGATCTCCAGGATGCGTTCGCGCAGCGGCGTGGTAAAGCTTATGATGTCTTCGGCCAGTTGTTTTTTGAGGTCGCCGTAGCGAATGGTGGCACCGTTGAAGGCATCCAGGAAGTGTTGCACGGTGTCGGGGGTGCTCACTGCCCGCATCAGGTTAAACAGGTTTTCAACGGGTTGCGACATATCCTCGCCGGGCTGCTCGGGGCCGCTGTCGGTGGTGGCGCGCATCACTTTTTTGCGGATCACCTTCGGGTCGTCGGCCAGGAAAATGGCATTGCCTTCGGCTTCCGACTTGCCCATCTTGGTGCTGCCGTCGAGGCCGGGGATCTTCACCAGCTCCTCGCTGAAGTTAAAGGCGTAAGGCGGCGGGAAATAGTCCACCTTGTACATCCTGTTGAAGCGGTTGGCAAAGGTGCGGGCCATCTCGAGGTGCTGCTCCTGGTCTTTTCCCACGGGCACCTTGGTGGCGCGGTGTATGATGATGTCGGCAGCCATCAGCACGGGGTAGGTGAGGAGGCCGGCGTTGATGTTTTCGGGCTGCTTGCGCACCTTTTCCTTGAAGGAGGTGCAGCGTTCGAGTTCGCCCATATATACATTCATGTTGAGCAGCAGGTAGAGCTCCGCCACCTCGGGCACGTCGCTCTGTATGTAGAGCGTGGCCACCTCCGGATCAATGCCCGTGGCCAGGTATTCCACGAGCACCTGCCGCACGTTGCGGTGCAGGTCGTCAGGCGTTGGGTGGGTGGTTAATGAATGGTAATCGGCGATGAAAAAATAGCAGTTATGCTCGTGCTGCATCTTCACGAAGTTCCTGATGGCACCAAAGTAGTTGCCCAGGTGTAAGTTTCCGGTAGAGCGGATTCCGCTAAGTACTGTTTCCATGGTGCAAAAGTAATATTTATCTGTTTATGGAGGGTGAATTGTTTAATTGTTTAATTGTTGAATTGTTGAATTGTTGAATTGTTTAATTGTTTAATTGTTTAACTGTTTAACTGTGTAACTGTTTAACTGTGTAATTGTTGAATCGAAAAAATATGTCATACTCAAAACCGGAGGTTTCCAGCTTCTGGCTAAAGATAGAAACTCCTCGCCACCGATGAACGCCCCCGGA
>SKOK01000235.1 GCA_007120085.1 Bacteroidales bacterium
ACCCCCAGGAATGGCCCAAGAATGGCACCCACGGTGATCAGTTTCATTGCGCTGATGTTTCTGAAAGCCTGGCCAACAGCAAACCATTTTCTGAAAAAACTGATTACGATCGTAAAACCAATCACACCAGCGATGACACGGATCTGGTTTGCTGAAAAAACATCGTAGTCTCCCATACCATACTTGCTGAAAACAAGTCCGGTAGCTTGACCGACCGTTCCCATCAAGGCATAAAAAACACCTTGGATCGAGATGTTCTGAAATGCATTTTTTTCTGGTTTAACCCTCCGGCGTCTGTGCAATATTACAATGGCTATTCCGGTGAGTGTCAACGCCATGCCGCCCAGATGGATCAGGGATATTGTTTCGCCAAGCAGCAACCACCCAACAAATGCAGCGATGGGAGGAACGAGGGTCATCAGCAGTAGCGTAAGCCTTGAACCAATCACTGCAAATGCCTTGAACAAAAATAAGTCGCCGATCACAAAACCAATTAGACCGGAAATGGTCAGCCATTGCCAGTTAAAGGCGCTTGCATCCAAGGGCAATATAAAACCACGCCTTATCCATGTAAACAAGCTTAGCATGACCAGCGCCATTATTAAACGAAGTATGTTTACAGGCACACTGCCCACCTTGCGACTCGCAGATTCAAACACAATGGCCGTAGCTGTCCAGCATATGGCCGTGAGTAAAGCAGCAAGTTCGCCAATTCTGTCTTCCATCTAATTGCCAGGTTAAAAATATTTATCATTCTTTTGGGCATCAAATATAAAATAATATGTGAACAGGTTAACACTAATTCATATTATTTGTATTTTTGCATGTTTTGAATTACAAATAAAAAATGATAAAAAAATGAAACGTTTTTTCTTTATTCTGTTTGCAGGTCTGGTGATGGCAGCTTGCGGTAACCAGGCAGGGCAGCAAAATGAAACTGAGGTTCAGGCCTATACCATTGAACAATTGGCGCACGAGCCATTGAGCTTCGAAGGTCAAACGGTTAAGTTTGAAGGTATCATAGGTCATATTTGTCAGCACAGTGGCGACAAAATGCGTGTGGTGCAGGTTGACAATGACGCATTCAGCATGCAGGTAATGCTTGGTGATCTGATGCACAACTTTAGCATGGAGCACGAAGGTAGCCTGGTGGCTGTTACCGGTACCCTGAAAACCGTCGTTCGCAACCTTGATGCCCTGGAAGAAGCAGAAGCTCACGACCATGATCATGACCACGAACATGAAGAAGGACACGATTGCGCCTCTACAACTGAAGCCATTAAGAGAATGGCCGAAAAAGGGATTGATCCTGATATCAGGACCTATGTTGAACTATTGGCTTTCGAAATTAAATAGGGTAGCCAACTATTATATAACTGCCGGTGCATTAGCCTCCGGCAGTTTTTGTTTAATATGAAAATCCGAAAAATAAATCGTGCCGTTCACCGCGATCTGGGATATTTCTTTTTTGGGATGTGCATCATATATGGCATATCAGGAATCGCGCTGAACCACAGACACCAGTGGAATCCCAATTACATAATAACTCAGGAAAGCCTTAGGCTGACACCTCCGGATTCTGACATCAAAGATAACAGGGAGATGGCCTTACATTTCCTGGAACAAATTGACAGGCAGGATGAATTCCGAACTGCATTGAAAAGTGGAGATAATCTGCGGATTTTTATCCGTAATGGAAGTGTAACAGTAAATATGCATACGGGGCAGGGAGGACTCGAAACCATCAGGCCCAGACCTGTTTTCAGACAGGTTAACTATTTGCATTACAACACTCCGCGTAAGCTGTGGACCTGGTTTTCAGATATATATGCAGGAGGGCTGATCGTTCTGGCCTTTACCGGTTTATTTATTCTCAGGGGTAAAAATGGAATTACACGCAGAGGTGCCTGGATTACTGGTGCAGGCATTGCCATACCGCTTATCATGCTCTATTACTATTTGAATGTTTAAGGCTTGATAGTCAGAACAGTCATATCCTGATTGGCATGATGCATATGCGCTAATGGTCAATACCTGCTTGTTTGGCAATGTCATTCAGCACGGTGAAGATCTCCTTTGCCAGCGGTTTTGTAACCGGTGATAATCCAAGGTATTCCTGCCGCACCTTATTAAGCAAAGGCAGACCCGGCTTTTCTTTTCGCATGTTTGCCATGATCAACGTCGCAAGAGCCGTGCGCAACTGATTGGCTTTTAACCTGTAAGAGTGTTTGGAATGTCGTGCAGGATGAATGTGGATGTAGCACTCATCAGGCTCGTCACTTATTTCATCATCGCCTGTTTCGGCCTTTCGCAAAGTCCATTCTGAGCCATCAGAAATATTTACCTGCCAGAACAACTGCGGCGATCTTTCAATCCACTGAAGATATGCTTCCCGTTCATATACATTGAAACCCTTCAGTATTTTTGCTATATCATTTGCTATTTCATCGGGCGAAAGATCACCATTGTAAATGTCGAATTGCGAATCACCCAGCATCTTTAACTTGGCCACGAATAATGGAAAAAGCTGTTCAGGCTTTTTTGACCAACGCCTTACCTGATCAAGCAAGAAAGCAGTATGGTGCTTCCAACCGTTCAGCATGAAGGGGGGAGCAGCACAGCTTTTGCTTTTCAGGATGTGACCAGCTGTTTTCATATTGTTTTCAGCACAAAATTATTACAGAATTCACGGAACGCAATGTTGAATTGAAGAATTCTGCAAGTTTTAATTCTACAAATATAATGTCATTATGCCAAAAAGCCACAATATATATGCATATCAATGCATTTTTTTCTGATATTTGTTGATTGTTTCAGACCTGGTGAGATGATATTATTCAACCAGCAGCATTATATTTTAACTAAATTGCACATAATCAAACACATAACAACAAATGACAGACATTTCACAATTAAGCAAGACCGCCAGCCAGGTTCGTAGGGACATTGTGCGGATGGTTTATGGCGCTCAGTCTGGCCACCCCGGTGGACCATTGGGAGCTGCAGACTTGTTAACAGCACTCTATTTCAAGGTGATGAAGCATAATGCAGATAATTTTTCCATGGAAGGCAGCGGTGAGGACTTGTTTTTCCTTTCCAATGGGCACCTGTCAGCCGGCTGGTATAGCGTGCTGGCACGCAGCGGTTATTTTGATGTAAAAGAACTCGCAACTTTCCGCAAGATTGACTCACGCTTGCAAGGCCATCCCGCCACAGAGGAGGGTTTGCCAGGAGTGAGGGTTGCCAGTGGTTCATTGGGGCAAGGACTGAGTGTTGCCAATGGCGCTGCCCTGAGCAAAAAACTTAATAATGACCCCCGGCTGGTGTATTGCCTGATGGGCGACGGCGAACTCCAGGAAGGCCAGGTGTGGGAAGCAGCCATGTTTGCTGCCGGCAGACAGATTGACAACCTGATTGGGATCATCGACTACAATGGCCAGCAAATAGATGGACCAGTAAACGAAATCATGCCCCTGGGAGACCTCAAAGCCAAATGGCTGGCCTTTGGGTGGCAGGTGCTTGAAATGAATGGCAACATCATGGCGGAAGTCATTGAAACACTCGCAAAAGCTCAGTCATTGTGCGGCCAGAAGCAGCCAGTAATGATACTTATGCATTCCGAAATGGGCTATGGTGTTGACTATATGATGGGCACCCACGAATGGCACGGAAAGCCACCAAATGAAGAACTCTTTGACCGCGCCATGGCACAACTCGCTGAAACTCTCGGTGACTACTAAATAATATTTCAGATGGTCATTGAAGCTGGACTGAAGAAGATCGGTTTATGATTTCCAATTTCTGGTTTCTGGCTTTTGGTTGATTCAGTTTATGATTCAACGATTCACAATACATCTTACATCCAATATCCACCTGGCATTTTTGGCATTAACACCCAACGCATACATTCAAACACATACGAAAATATAAACACATGAAGGAATACACTTATAGTGAAAAAAAAGACACCCGCTCAGGTTTTGGAGCAGGATTGCTGGAACTAGGAAGGCAAAACCCGGATGTGGTTGGATTGTGCGCCGACCTGACCGGATCTATGGTAATGACCCATTTTAAGAAGGAGTTCCCTGACCGCTTTTTCCAGGTTGGCATTGCTGAAGCCAACATGATGGGGATTGCAGCCGGACTTGCCACCGGAGGAAAAATTCCGTTTACTGGCACCTTCGCCAACTTCAGCACTGGCAGGGTATATGACCAGATAAGGCAATCGATCGCTTACTCCGAAAAGAACGTGAAGATATGTGCTTCACACGCAGGCATTACACTAGGCGAAGATGGTGCTACCCACCAGATGCTCGAAGACATTGGCATGATGCGGATGCTTCCCGGAATGACCGTGATCGTGCCTTGCGACCACAACCAAACACGCGCGGCAACCCTTGCCATCGCCGATCATCACGGCCCGGTCTATCTCCGTTTTGGGCGTCCCAAAGTGCCAAATTTCACCAATCCCGATGAAAAATTTCAAATTGGTAAAGCCATTGTATTAAACGAAGGCAGCGATGTGAGTATTTTTGCAACCGGACATATGGTATGGGAAGCCCTGGAAGCAGGTAAGGAATTGTTTGCCAAAGGGATAACCGCAGAAATTATTAATGTTCATACCATTAAACCTTTGGATGAAACCGCAGTCATACATTCAGTACAAAAAACAGCTTGTGTTGTAACCGCTGAAGAACACCAGGTGTATGGAGGATTGGGCGATACCATTGCACAGGTTCTGGCAAGGAAGCATCCCGCTCCAATGGAGTTAGTGGCCGTCAATGATCGTTTTGGAGAAAGCGGAAAACCAGCTGAACTGATGAAAAAATATGGCCTCACCGCCTCTGACATCGTAACTGCTGCTAACAAAGTTTTGAGTAGAAAGAAATCTAACGGCAAGTAAGCTATTACACTTCAGTTATGCATTGGTAATCCGTTTTTTGTACAATTAAACTTTTGCAAATCATTACATGATACATTAGGACATATGCCATTGGTAAATATGCATCTGCACATTTGCACAGTAAAACATAGTAATGCAATATACAGACGATGAGTTGCTGAAATTGTTTTTTGAAGGTGATAACCCAAATTACGCCTTCAACCTCATCGTCAGAAAGCACCAGGAATCGGTTTACTGGCTTGTGAGGCGCATGGTGGTCAGCCACGACGATGCCAACGACATTGTGCAGGACGTCTTCCTGAAAGCATGGCAGGGCCTTCCGTTCTTCAGAAAAGATGCTGCACTCTTTACCTGGCTTTACAGGATTGCTACGAATGAGTCCCTTTCTTTTCTTAAGAAGAAAAAGAACCGCTTCATGCTCCCACTGATTGATGTTAGCAAACAGCTGGAGGAAACCCTCGAAGCAGATGTCTATTACCGTGGTTCTGAAATTGAGAAAAAGATTCAAAAAGCCATATTAAAACTGCCTGACAAACAACGCGCCGTTTTTAATTTGCGTTACCATGATGAAATGAAATACGAAGAGATGGCCGAAGTGATGGGCACATCAGTGGGTGCATTAAAGGCATCCTACCACCACGCCGTCAAGAAAATAGAAAAATATATCAACACCTGATTAAACCATAATGATTGGCAATCATCTAATTAATAACTGTCACTGCCACTGTCACCCGTTATATTGA
>SKOK01000234.1 GCA_007120085.1 Bacteroidales bacterium
GTCATTCGTTCAATATCAGGAGTGTATTCCATGGAAATAGAAAACAACGACAGCTTTGTCAAGGCCAGGAAGATGACCGACGATTTTGCAAAGCTCGAAGGTCGCCGGCCACGCATCATGATCGCCAAAATGGGCCAGGACGGCCATGACAGGGGCGCCAAAGTGGTGGCCACCGCCTATGCCGACATCGGTTTCGATGTGGACATGGGCCCGCTCTTCCAGACACCCAGAGAGGCAGCCCGCCAGGCCGTCGAAAACGATGTGCACATCGTGGGCGTATCAAGCCTCGCCGCCGGCCACAAAGTGCTGGCACCACAGATCATCGAAGAACTCAAAAAGCTTGGCCGCGACGACATCATGGTGATCGTGGGTGGGGTCATCCCGCCGCAAGACTACCAGTTCCTGTATGACGCCGGCGTGGTAGGCATCTTCGGCCCCGGCACCGTCATCGCCGATGCCGCCATCAAGATGCTGTCCATACTGCTGGACGCCCGGGCATAAGGACATTGGAGCAACATTTTGCGTTACCAGATAAAAGACGTATATTTGGTTTGTAAATCAATGCTCCCAATGTCAAAAGAACAGTATATAAAAGAGTTGTGCAGTGGTTTGGTCTGGGACTATTCCATATCTGCAGAAGACATTTACGCCCTGATAAATGGAGAAAAAAATTCTGTGGCACATTACAACCGCTCGGGCATTTTTCGCAAATCTATTGAAACATATCCATGGTTTACGGTCCTGGAACTTTTCTCGCCCGAAGATATCAATGATCTGCTTACAGAAGATCTGATAAGAAAACTCAGAACACCCTCTTTAAGAAAAAGTTATGCCTTCATCAAAAAAAGATTACAGGAAACTTTACCAATTACAGGATAAATTCATGAATTGGTTATCAGGAAAAGAGCTGCCATTTTACCTCACTGGAGGAACAGCTTTAGGGCGTTTCTACCTGAATCACCGTTACAGTGATGATTTGGACTTTTTTACAAATGCTGACCCATTTTTTAAAGACCATATAAAATTACTCCAAACAAGCATTGTTAAGGATTTTGACACTAACCTTGAGAAATCTGTGTTTTCTGATGATTTTGCCAGGTTCTTTATTACCTGCGAGCAGCTGAGCCTGAAAATTGAATTTATCAATGACATACCTTTTCGGGCGGGGTACCCATTGAACTTGTCTTTTGGGAAAATTGACACTCCCCTGAACATGCTTTCTAACAAGCTTACTGCACTTGTTGGACGTGATGAACCCAAAGATGTTTGTGACATATTATTCATTGCCCTTAACTATTCTTTTAATTGGAAAACCGTGTTTCTGGATGCAAAAAAGAAAGCAGTCATAAATGAAATTGATATCGAAGAACGCCTTAGCACCTTTCCGGTTGCTTTATTGAAAAGCATCAATTGGATCAAAGACTTTCCGAAAGATTCAGAACTAGAGAACAATCTGAGAAGCATCACAGATGATTTTCTATTCGGAAAGAATAATTCGTTGGGTCAAGGTAAACCATCTATTGAGACAGCAACAATATTATCTCATGATTAACCCCCCAAACTCCCTGATAATATACACATCATAATCACCCAAATACTTAAATCCCAGGTTTTTGTACAGTGCGATGGCTGCTGTATTGCTCCGGTGCACCTCCAGTTTGATCTGAATCCCCTTCTCGCGCGCAAAGTCAATAGATGCAATGCTCAGCAGCCGGCCAATGCCTCTTCTTTGATATGAAGGTAACACGCCAAGGTGATGCAGGTGGATGCGCCGCCCGTCGAAGGTCATCCAGCTCGTGCCCAGCAACTCGCCATCATCGCTTTCAGCAACCAAAAGCTTGCCGCCCATCGCAATGCTTTGTTCGATTATGCGCTGGTCATCACCACGCTGTGCTCCGCCCAAACCAGTATCCGCCCATAAATCCATGATGGCTGTATAATCATCCGGGCGATAATCGCGGAGTGTAACCCACGTTTTTAAATCCTTGTAACTTTTCCGCTTCATCTGTTTATAATTTCGGTTTGACAGGTCAAGCCTTACGCAACTCAGCTTCGAGCTCACCCGTCTTATGCATTCTTATCAACCAAACATCTCACTTCTAAATACATCATCAAAACAATCCATAACGAAGCTACAATAATTTTCAAATAATTGCATTTATTTATTGTGCCAAAAAAGCCGTACTTTTGCGTTTTATGATTGTATATCATTTAATTTAATTCGTAATGACTATGAAACACATTTTTGTTCTGATCCTGTTCGCCAGCGTATTGATGGTGGGATGCAAATCAAAGGAAATGGCTGCCGTGGAAGAGCCGCCAATAGTTGAGGAACCTGTACAGGAGCCGGAACCAGAACCTGAGCCTGCGGATATCCTGGTTGTCGAAGAACGTTTTACATTTGACAGAACCGAAGACAAAGCCTCACACGACGAAAACACGTATTTTGTGATCCTTGGGAGCTTCAGTTACAAGGCAAATGCTGAGCGTTTTATGGAAACGCTTAGTGCACAAGGCTTTTCACCTGTTATTTTGCTGTCAGAAACGGGGTTCCACCGCGTATCGGTAAACTCTTATGAAGAAGAGATACCGGCCAGAACGCGCATACAACGCATCCGCAACAGCTACCCGGAATACCACGACCTCTGGCTGCTGATACGCAAGAAATAATCCAGGCAAAAGCCCCTGGCCTGAAAGCATTATCACCAGTGATCTGTCCGAAACATGACAGATTGCAGGTTTGCTTGACTTTAAAGGGGTGCAAAACTAACTTTCTTATGAAAATTCTGATCAGAAACATCAAACAGCTGCTGCAAACAGAGTCTGAAATGCGCGATAAGGTGGCGGGGACGGAAATGGCTTCGCTGCCTTCCATCCATGATGCCTATCTTTTTATTGAAGATGGCGTTATAAAGTCATTTGGCAGCATGGCTGACCTTATGAAAAGTGAGTTGTCAGCATATGCTGACAGAAATGACTTACACCACATTGACGCCACCGGCCGCATGGTGATGCCTGCATTTTGCGACTCACACACACACCTTGTGTACGACGGCAGCCGCGAGATAGAATACATTGACAAGATTCGTGGCCTCAGCTATGAGGAGATCGCCAAACGTGGAGGTGGCATCCTGAATTCGGCCCGCAGATTGCAGGATGCCACCGAAGAAAGCCTTGTTGAACAAGCCCTGGAACGACTGGAAGAGATCCGTATGCTCGGCACAGGCGCAGTCGAGATAAAAAGCGGCTACGGCCTCACCACGGAAAGTGAGCTGAAAATGCTCCGCGTGGTTAGGAAACTCAAAGAGCTTAGCCCCCTGACCATCAAGTCCACCTTCCTGGGCGCCCACGCCGTGCCTGCTGAATATAAGCAGCGCCAGGGTGACTATGTTGACCTTGTCATCCAGGAAATGATACCAATGGTAGCGGGAGAAGATCTGGCCGACTACATTGACGTTTTCTGCGACCGCGGCTTCTTTACCGAAGAAGAAACAGACCGCATTTTAATGGCCGGCGTAAAGCACGGCCTGCAACCAAAGATACACGCCAACGAACTCGACTTCAGCGGAGGCATACAGGTAGGCGTAAAGTATAACGCACTATCCGTTGACCACCTCGAATTCACCGGCGACGAGGAGATCAGGGTATTGAAAAACAGCGATACCATGCCAACACTCCTGCCCGGCGCCGCCTTCTTCCTGGAAATGGAATACCCGCCAGCCCGTAAAATGATCGACAGCGGACTGCCTGTCGCCATGGCCAGCGACTATAACCCCGGCTCATCACCATCAGGCAATATGCAACTGATCATGTCGATCGGATGCATCAAAATGAAAATGCTGCCAGAAGAAGTGATCAACGCAGTTACCATCAATGGCGCCTATGCCATGGGCGTGCAGGAAGAGCTGGGAAGTATTGCAACCGGCAAAAAAGCAAACCTGGTCATCACAAAGCCCATCCCGACCTACGCCTTCCTGCCCTACGCCTATGGCAGCAACAAGGTGGAACAGGTGATCATCAATGGAAGGATAAGCTGATGAACGGTTGCCGATTGTCAATTGTCGATTACCGACGGTCAAACAAAGAACCCGGAATTAAAGAAGCCTGAAAGGGCAGCTTAAAACACAAGAAACAAAACTACAGTAATGACAGGGCTTGACCTGTCAATCATAAATGACAGGGCTTAACCTGTCAAACATAAAAAAAACCAAAGTGGACACAAAACGGGATTTATATGTGGCGAAGACCTTTGCAGGCCTGGAGCCTCTGTTGGCAAAAGAGCTGACAGACATTGGTGCGCAAGAAGTGACTGTATTGCGCAGGGCGGTTTCTTTTACCGGCGACAGGCAATTGCTTTACCGCGCAAACATCTGGTGCCGCACCGCGCTGAGCATCCTGAAGCAGTTGCACACCTTTTCATTTGACGACAAAGACGGTTTTTATGAACAGATGCGCCAGTTTGACTGGCCGGAATTATTCGACAAGGAAAAAACCTTCACCATCATACCGGTAGCTTACAACAACGAAGTGTTCAACAACACCATGTACCTTGCCCAGCTGAGCAAGGATGCCGTGGCAGATTGTTTTACAGACAAATATGGAAGCCGCCCCGACGTCGATTCAGCAAATGCGGATATCCGCATCAACGTACACGTGCAGAACAACCAGTGCAGCATATCACTGGATAGCAGCGGCGAAGCCCTGTTCAAGCGCGGATACCGCAAAGCAGCCGGCCCCGCACCCATCAATGAAATCCTTGCCGCCGGACTTATCATGCTTACCGAATGGGATATGACAAGCCCGTTCATCGACCCGATGTGCGGCAGCGGAACCTTCTCCATAGAAGCAGCCATGATGAGTGCCAACATTGCACCCGCCACCGACAGAAAAGCATTTGGCTTCTCCCACTGGCCGGATTTCGACGCGGCCCTGCTACAACAGGAACAGGAAGATGCCCGCAGCAAACAAACAAAGATCAAGGCCGACATCATCGCCAGCGACCTCCATGGCTATATGCTCGACCATGCGCGCAAGAACGTGATGAATGCCGGGTTTATGGGAAGCATCAAAATACAGAAAAACGACTTCTTTACCTACCGCCCACCACACGAAAAGGGCTGGGTAATACTGAATCCGCCATACGGCGTCCGAATGCTGAACATTGAAGTGGACAAGCTGCATGAAGATATCGGCGAAGCACTTAAACACCGATTCACAGGGTTCAGGGCCGGTATCATCTCCTCCGAAATTGCCGCTATGAGACACATCGGACTGAAACCCAGCTCCAAAACACAGGTTTACAACGGCCCCCTGGAGTGCAGCTTTAATGTCTATGACCTCTTTGCCGGAACACGAAAGGCAAAGTTCGAAGGGCGAAGCTCGAAGCTCGAAGATGGAAGGAAGAGAGCGGACGACAGACATACAGATGACAGAAGACGAGGACCTGAAGATAGAGAACAAAGGTCGGAGGATAGAAGTCCGAGATCGGAAGACAGAAGCCCCAAGCCGGATTTTAGAAGAAAAACAGAGGATAGACACACCGATGATAGAAGACGGGGACCTGATGACAGAGGTCAGAGGTCAGAGGACAGACACACCGATGATAGAAGA
>SKOK01000272.1 GCA_007120085.1 Bacteroidales bacterium
CAAAGGTTGGCAGGTTGCCGTTGAAATCAAGACTCCATGACCCCGGAATATGCTGGCTGCCAAATGCGAGATAGCTGCGCGTGTCAACCACGGCCACATTGCCTTCGTCAATCATTTTCTTAAATGCCACAGGATTCAGTTCTTTCATCTCTGGCATATCAGACAAAAGTGTTGGGCCTTTGCAGTTTATCGCGCTGCAACGGCTGAAATGGTCGGGTGCAGGTGGCATGTCTTCGGTGAGTGATTTCATGAATGCTGCTTTGTCCTTGATCTGCAATGCGGCATTGTATTTCCTTTCATAGCCGATGGTTGTACTCCATTTGGCACCAAGTGCCCTGCCACAGAGCGAGCCTGCGCCATGCGCCGGCCAAACTTCAGTGTGGTCGGGCAGTTTCATAAGCTTATCATGCAGGCTGTGGTAAAGTTTTCCGGCCAGTTCCTGCGCCATGTCTGGAAACAGGTCGGGGCGACCCACATCGCCAACAAAGAGTGTATCGCCAACAAAGACAGATACAGGGTCTTCACCACGTAACTTATCAACAACCACATAGCTTAAATGCTCGGGGGTGTGTCCGGGCGTTTCCAGCACCTTAATCAGGATGTCTTCAATTTCAATGGTGTCGCCCTCAACAAGGCCTACATGGTCGAAACTGCATTTAGCCGACTTGGCCATATACATTTTTGCGCCGGTTTTTTTGGCAAGGTCCATGTGCCCCGACACGAAGTCGGCATGCAGGTGGGTTTGTAAGATGTGTGTAATTTCCACACCCAATGCACGTGCTTCTTCAATATAAATATCGATATCACGTTGCGGGTCAATAACGGCACAAACATCTGAGCCGGCCAGGATGTATGAACTGTGAGCGATTTTGTTAACAAAAAAATGTTTGATCAGCATAAGTGTTAGGTTTTAAGGTTTATAAAAGCAGCTGTTAAAACAGCATAAAATAGAACAGAGCAACGGCAAGCACGAGGAAAACGACGGTCATTCCGCTGCCTGCCTTGAGGTAGTCGGCATTACGGTATCCACCGGATGACATCAAAAAAGCATTCACCTGGTGGGTAGGCAATATGAAGGAGTTGCCAGTACAAACGGCAGCCAGCAGTACAAGCGGCCGCGGGTCAAGACCGGCAATCCCGGCCATGCCCATCACCAGTGGTGCAAGCACTACGATAGCCCCGACATTTGACATAAAAAGCGAAAATATGGTTGACAACAGGCCAACCATGATGAGCACAAACACGGGGTGCAGGTCAATGACAAGCTTCATGATGGACTCTGCAAGAAACATGGCAGCCCCGGTTTTTTGCATGGCGATGCCCAATGGTATCAGGCCAGCCAGCAGAAAGACCACCTTCCATTCAATGGCCTGGTAGGCCTGACCGATGGAAAGCACGCGTGAAAACACCATGCATATCGCGCCGGTTAAGAAAGCCATCGAAATTGAAAATCCGAACATGGCCAATACAATGGCAAAAACAAAGCAGGCCAGCGCATGCCATGATTTGGACTCATCTTTCTTTTCAGCCTCGAAATGGGTAAGTACCACAAAGTCGGAACTGGCCTTCACATCACTGATCTGGTCCCATTTGCCATATACAATAATGGTATCGCCGGGTCTGATCTCAACATCTGAAAAATCGCCTTCAACCCTTTCGCCTTTGTTGAAAAGCATAACCGGCTCAACAGCATAGCGTTTGCGCAGAGAATACTTCCGAATGCACTTTCCGGCAAGCTCGGATGCAGGCGGAATAACGATTTCTACAAAACCTGATACATTTGGATTAAAATCATCGGAAAAATATCGTGATGAACTGATATCCTTAAGTTTAAAAGCATCTGAAAACCTTTCAATGTTTTCAGTTGAGCCCAAAAGGGCCAGAGTCTGGCCTTGTTCAAACTTAGTTTCACGCCATGGCGCATATATTACTTCCGTTCCTTTACCGAGCCCCAGAAGGTTTATGTGATAAAGTCCCCACAAACCGGCCTGTTCGGTTGTTTTGCCAATCAAGGGACTCTCTTCTGTAACCGACAATAGTTTTATGTTGTGTGGCAAATTCAGCTTCTCAATGAGTTTTTCCTGTTCTGATTTGCCTGCTTCGCCAACTTGTTTAGATGGCAACACTCGCTTCCCAAACACATGAAAATAGCCGATGCCGGCCAATAAGAGGACAACACCAATCGGTGTCACGCTAAAGAGGTTAAATGCATCATGCCCTTCATTTTTCAAAATGTCGTTTACCAGGATGAGCGGACCGGAGCCAACCATTGTAAGGGCACCGCCAAGTATGGCAGCAAAGCCGACGGGCATTATGAGTGAAGAAACCGGGATTTTTGTTCGTCGCGATATCTGCATGATTCCGGGCAGGAAGAGTGCGGCTGCGCCAATGTTCTGTATCAGGCCGGAGAGGAAGCCCGTGGCAAGCGAAAGCAAGCCGATAAGATTTTTTTTGCGGGTACCGGCTTTTTTTATAACCCATTTTGAAAAGCCTTCCATGATGCCGGTGCGGGCAATGCCTTTCCCAAGAATCATGACGCTCATCATAGCAATGACAGCATTACTTGAAAAGCCTGAAAACATTTCCTGTGTCGAGAGAATGCCTGTCCACCCGAGGGCGAGCATACAACTTATGGCTACAACATCAATGCGGATTTTGTCAAGGATAAGCAGAACAACTGTTGCTGCAAGAATCGTCAACACGATGATGATATCTGTATCCATGGGCTTGTAGTAAGAAACGCATCTTTTTGTCTATCATACAATTAATTAAAGTAATGACAGACACATCTCATTTTTCCATCAATAATGATGAAAGAAATATGACCTCAAATATACAGATTTTTTTTTAAATGGCCTGTCAACAAACGCAACGAGGGTGATGCGGGTATGGATATCGGCTACCTAATCCACTTGCCATCAGCAGGTGCGATATATTCCTTCATTTGTTTTATAATGTCATTTATGGAAGGCAAGAAGATAAGCATATCCCGGTGCACCGTTTTCAAGAAGCCCTGTGTCGTCATATGGTTTACAAGGTGTTTGAGTGGGTCATAAAAGCCGTTCACATTAAGAAAGGCAACTGGTTTTTGATGGATGCCCAGTTGTGCCCAGGTAATCATCTCAAAAGATTCGTCGAGGGTGCCAAAGCCGCCGGGCAGGGCGATGATACCATCACACAATTCGCTCATCCGCATTTTACGGTCGTGCATGGTCTCTTCCACGATCATCTCCGTTAGTCCGGGATGTCCGATCCCTTTCTCATGCAGCAAGCGCGGCATTACGCCAATGACCTTGCCCCCGGCCTGCAGGGCAGCCTCAGAGAGGTCTTCCATAAGTCCTACCTTGGAGCCACCGAAAACAAGAGTGATGTTTTTTTGAGCCAGCAGCTGTCCGAGCATTTTTGCCTGCCTTGAATATTCAGGATCAATGCCCCTGCTGGAGCCACAGAATACAGCGATACGGTTCATCGGTTACGGGTTACGGGTCACGGATTCATACGTTTATAGCTTCGAGCTCATGGTTCATGGTTATAATTCAACAGTTCAACAGTTAAACAGTTAAACAGTTAAACAGTTAAATAAATTTTCAACCTCTAACTTCCAACATCTAACCTCTAACATCTATTTCCATCTTAAATGACCATCCCGATGACCATTTGTGCCAGCAATCCGAGCAGGAACAGTCCTCCGAATTTGCGGTTATGCATGAAGGCATGGGATGAAAACCACAGTGGCCAGGCTTCTTTCGGATAGTCGGGTGGGCACTCAGCCGGTGTTGGTTTTGTAAATATCCGGCTAATCGGGTTGAAATAGTATGGCAGAGCCAGGAACACCACCAGCAATGTCCAGGAGAAGAAGCCGGTAATCACCAGGTAGAGCACCACCAGATACTGTAATGCAAGCAAAACAAGGGTGGTTCGTCGTGCGGCCAGGTGGCCGATCAGCACGGGCAGGGTCCTCACCTTCCGGGGTTTGTCCCAGGGGATTTTGTCGATGTGCTTGCCAAACAGCACGGCCGTTGGACCCAGGGCATACGGAAGGCTTGCAATGGCCACCTCCCACGACCAGAAACCGGTAATGGCCAGGAACCCGCCACCGATCATCATGGGTCCCCAGACGATGACCACCAGGGGTTCGCCCAGGCCGATGTGCTTTAACGGCCAGTTGTAGGCAAACAGAAACACGACACCGGCCAGAAAGAAATAGAGCACCAGCGGCTCAGAACCAATCACAAGCCAGAGGCCGGCCAGTCCGCCGATGACTCCTGTGATCAGGGCCATCATCCGTGAGCGGCCTTGTGACATGAAGCCCTGTTCTACGGGCTGTGTGCCGTATTGGGTGCGGAAAGCATTGTCTTTGTCAACGCCGCGCCTGTGGTCGGCCAGGTCGTTCAGGATGTTGTTGGTGGCGTGTGCCATCACCAGTCCGAAGGCCACGGCTGCAAATCGCAGCCAGTCGAAGGCACCCAGAATCTCTGCATAGATGCCGGCGATAATCGCCGCAAAGAGTGTCATCAGCAATACGGCGGCACGGGTTGAAATAAGCCAGCGGCTGAAAGGATCGAGTGCATCCCAGTGTGCTTTGTCTTTTACTCGTGGTATTCCCCTGAGGGCTTCGCGCCACATGGCAAAATCGGGGCGCAACAGGCTGTGGTTTTTATTCATGAGGTGAATTTTAAATAATGGTTACGGAAAAGAAACCAATCAAACACAAAAGTTGTTTAACGCCGCGAATTTAATAATTTTCGCCGGATGGAGGGGTTTGTTTTTGTTTACAAAACGTGTAAGCCTATTACAGGACGAGACAGTGGAAGGACTATTATGAAATTTGTTCCTTCTCCCTGGTTTGACTCCGCACTCAGCTTCCCACCATGCGCCTTCACAATGTCATGGGTAATGCTCAGCCCTAATCCTGTTCCTTCTGTTCCTTTTTTCGTGGTGAAGAATGGCTGTAAGATTTTGTCTTTAATGTCTTCGGGGATGCCGGGGCCGTTATCGGCGATTTCGATAATAATGGCATCGCCGGAATTTTGGGTGCGGATAGATAAGGATGGTTTGTAATTGTGTGATTGCGGATTTGATTCAACACCCAATTTGTCGCGCATGGCATCGAATGCATTATTGCAGAGGTTCAGAATCACCCGCGAAAAATCCTCAACGATTAAGGGTACATCCCCTAATGTTTCATCCAAATCTATTTTGATATCTACATTGATGGGATGCTTTCCTGCCCGCATGCCGTGGAAAGAAAGGTTGATATATTCTCTGATCATGGCGTTGATGTTGGTGGGCACCATTTTGCCATCCCCTCCGCGCGAGTGCTGCAGCATGGATTTTACGATACCGTCGGCGCGACTGCCGTGTTGGTGAATTTTGCGGAGGTTGGTTTCGATGTCGTCCAAAATTTCGGAAATGGTTTGATGGGGTGAATTGGAATTGGCAAACGGTAGGGGCGAATTGGCAAACGGTAGGGGCGAATTGGCAACCGGTAGGGGCGAATCATTATTCGCCCCTGCAATTGCCAATTTCTCCCGGATTTCATCAACCATTTCAATGGATACCTCCG
>SKOK01000113.1 GCA_007120085.1 Bacteroidales bacterium
ACCATCCACATCTATCGCAATAACGCACTGATTCACTCAATCCTCAACCCGGTGATTGGTGAAACAGCCAGCTATACCGACAATGATGTTCCACAAGCAGGCAACTTCAATTACGTAGTTCGGGGCGCCAACTTTGCCGGCACAGGCCTGGCCTCTGCAAGCAGTGCCTATATCGGACACGACGTTCCCGCCGCCCCAGGCAACATCCTGCTCTCACCAGATGGAGACAACGGCCTCCTGGTATGGGATGCACCAACACAAGGTCAGAATAACGGATTCTTTGATGGTACAAACCTTACATATTCCATCGTGCGCTTCCCCGATGAAACAGAAGTCGCCGATGGCATCACCGCCACCAGCTTCCTGGATGATGACCTGCCAAACATCGGCAACTTTTACTATGAAGTAACGGCCCACAACCACATCGGTCAAGGCGGAACAGCCGAATCCAATGTGGCAACACTCGGCGCAGAAGGCCTGCTTATTTACGAACCTTTCGACATCCCGGTGAACAGCCTGCCTACCGGCTGGTTCATCGAAGGACAGGGCACCAGCAACTGGGGCGCACACAACTCAGCTACTGCCGGTGGCGAAGCCCCGCAAATGCGCCTCAACTGGTCACCTTCTTTTACTGCCGTTTCAAGACTGATAACCCACGAAGTCAATGTATCCGGGATCAGCGAAGTGGGCCTGTCGTTCAGAAATTATGTGCGCACCTACAGCACCCCGGCCGGCAACCTGGCCGTTCAATATACCATTGATGGCGGCGACACCTGGACAGACCTCTGGACAAACAATGGGTCAGCCGATTACGGCCCAATGGTCGAAGATTTTGTGATTGAACTGCCTGCAAATGTGCAATACATTCAGTTTGCCTTCCACTGGGATGGAAACACCTGGAACCTTTGGGACTGGAACATCGATGACGTAATTCTCGAAGCGCTCGGCACCGCCGAGCACTACTCGGTAGTATTCGAAGTAAAAGACGCAGATGGAAATTTAATCCCTGACGCCATCGTTTCATTAAATGGTTATGAAAATGAACCAGGCGAATATTTGTTTACGGAACTTGAACCGGGAACACACGAATTTAGCGTGCACGCCACCTGCTACCTGCCACTCGAAGACCATGTAACCATCACCAATGAAGATAAGGTCATTGAGATCATCCTGGAAAACCACACCGGCGATGCCAATGCCGATGGCGTGGTGAATGTGCTTGACGTGATTGTCATTGCACAGTATTTCGAGGAACAGGATCCATATCCTTTCTGCTTCAACAATGCCGATGTGAATGGTGACGGAGAAATCGACGTGCTGGATATTATTGGCACCATGAACATTTTCCTGGGTGGCAAGATCAGCCCCCACCCGCTGATGCAATCAGATGAAGCCCATGTCTTCCTGCACACCCAGGGCATTAGGCTCATCAGCGATGGCACACTGGCAGGGCTTCAATTTGAACTGACAGGACACTTACCCCTGGAATGGTCATTGAACCTTATGCTTGATGGCTTTGAAATGGTTTACGTGCAAGAGCACAACCACCTGAGAGGCATCATTTTCAGTCTGAACAACAGTTCAATCCCAAAAGGGGTAATTGATATCGTTTCTTTTGAACAAATTAATGAGCTGCCCGACTGGGGCCATGTGTTTGCCGGAAACCTCAACGCCATTGCCGTCCCTGTTACCGGACACAAAGACACCACAACCGGCATCCTCGAACCGGGTGAAGATCTCGCCTTAAAAGCTTACCCCAATCCGGCCAGCGATGAATTGTGGATCGAATTCAACAATGAACAGGAAAAGCCCGTGCAGGTCACACTCGTAAACCTGAATGGCGATCAGATAGTCTCAAGCACGATCACTGAAAAAGGATTTATCACAAACAGGCTTGAACTTAACAATCTCGCACCAGGGCTTTATTTCCTGAATATTGAAACTGATAACGAGCTGTTTACCAAAAAAATCATGATCCGGTAAGCAATATTCTCGCCTGCCGGGGATATCAGTTAATTGTTTACAATTCAATGATTGTGGCTATCATGGATGAGTTTCTGCTCTTTCAACGGAAACTCATCCATACTAGCCAGTTCTGAACAGACTCTTTATCTGTTTGATTATCAATATTTATCCAATAGTTCATACAACATTAATCCATCATTTATGGCCTATGTTCCTTTACGAAACCGTTATGAGTTGATGAATTACAGGCGTTGCGGTCGCAGTGGCATGCAACTGCCTGCCCTATCACTTGGCTTGTGGCACAATTTCGGTGGTGTTGACGTTTACGAAACCGGTCGGCGTATGGTGCGTCATGCCTTCGACGCCGGCATTATCCATTTTGATCTGGCCAACAACTATGGTCCTCCCGGCGGCAGTGCCGAAATAAACTTTGGACGTATGCTGGCCACAGACCTTAAAGCCTGGCGCGATGAACTCATTATCTCTACTAAAGCCGGTTACTATATGTGGCCCGGGCCATATGGTGACGGCGGTTCACGCAAGTACCTCATCAGCAGCCTCGACCAAAGCCTTAAACGCATGGACCTCGACTATGTGGACATCTTTTACCACCACCGTTTTGATCCCGATACGCCCACAGAAGAAACCATGATGGCCCTCGATCAAATCGTACGCCAGGGGAAAGCCTTGTATGTCGGGTTGTCAAACTACACAGCAGAACAAACGGAAGAAGCAGTCAGCATACTGCGACAGCTCGGCACACCCTGCCTGATCCATCAGCCAAAATATTCTATGCTTGAACGCTGGGTTGAAACCTCTCTGCTCGACGTGCTCGACAAACACGGCATTGGCTGCATTGCCTTCTCACCTCTGGCGCAAGGCATGCTAACCGACAGATACCTCGAAGGCATTCCCGCCGACTCGAGGGCGGGTAAACCAACAGGCTTTCTCAAAAAGGAAGATATCACAAACGAAAAACTGCAAGTTATCAGGCAGCTGAACGACATAGCCAAAGAGCGCAACCAAAGCCTTGCTCAAATGGCCATCGCCTGGCTGCTCAAAGACCCGCGTGTTACCTCAGTGCTTATAGGGGCAAGCAGCATACAACAGCTGGAAAACAACCTGAAAGCAACTGAGAATACTCATTTCGACAGGGAAGAGCTAGAGATAATTAATCAGCTAACCGGGTAAACGCAATGCGCCAAAAGCCTATCATCAAACTGCTTCTTATATTTGTCATTACAGGTTTGGCACTACTGACAACAGGATGTCCGGAAGATAAATGTGAAGGAGGAGTACATGGCTTATTGGTTGATTATACCGGACTTGATGGCTGCCAGTGGATCATCGAACTGGAGAGTGGTGAACGGCTTGAGCCTGTTAACCTGC
Organism: Bacteroidales bacterium; assembly: GCA_007120085.1. Lineage (GTDB taxonomy): Bacteria > Bacteroidota > Bacteroidia > Bacteroidales > UBA7960 > PUPG01. The sequence goes on from SKOK01000113.1 coordinate 3,355, forward strand.
ACCAACTCAAGTTTGAACCCTCCGACAGCCTGCCCGTTCGAATCATCTATACAGAAGCCACAGACATGATGAGCATATGCATGGTTGGTAAGATGGTACACATCAACTGCATCGAGGTTATTAAGCCCGCAAAAAGGAAAGACCGCTCAACCATGGAAGACAAAGCTGCAGTCGTCGATGAAACAACAGGCGCCATGCCGCAAACCGCACCGGCATATCCCGATGCCATTCATTATGAAATGCCTGATGGCTATGTACTGCATATCTTCTTAAAAGGTGATGAATATACCCATACTGCAACTACGAATGATGGTTTCTATCTCATAATGAATGAAGACGGCTTCTATGAATATGCAAGCCCGGATAGCAACGGGCAGCTAACCTCAACAGGTGTCGTTGCACGCAACCCCACCGACCGGACAACTGAACACGAAAAACTACTGGAAACACTTAAAAAACGGGAAAACTTATAACTCTTTCTTCACAAAAGCTTCTTAATAATGCCCTTAAACGTATTTCAAAAACTACTCCCAAAAGATTTTTTCAAAAGCTTCTTTTCAGATCCGCTTAGAGTAACAGCCATTATTGTACTTTTATTTCTTGCTGGAACCTATAATGCCTTTGCCGTTCCTGCCTGGCCACATCCCATTGAACATACGCAAGCTGATGGTTCTGTGATCACCATTTTACTTAAGGGCGATGAGAAGGTAAACTGGGCAGAAACACCTGACGGTTATACTGTCCTGGTAACCAAAGAAGGCTTTTATGAATATGCCGTGAAAGACGTGCATGGCGACCTGGTCTTTTCCGGGGTGAGGGTATCTGAGCCCGGAAAACGCAGTGAAGAGGAGCAGCAATTGCTGGATGGCATACCCAAAGGATTGTTTTTCAGCGAACGACAGCTTGAAATGATGCTTTCTGTCTGGGAAATGCGGGAAGATGCCCGCTCCCGTGTATTTCCTACCATTGGAGAGGCTACTTTACTATGCATTCTGATGCAAACACCTGACAAGCCGTTCACGAAAACACAGGAAGAGTTTGATGCCCTGTTTAACCAGTTGAATTACACCATTGGCGGTGCAACGGGCAGCGTCAGGGACTATTACCTTGAAAACTCCTATGGGCAGTTTGACCTGACTGTGGATGTAGTTGGGCCATACACTGCGCAGCACAACATGGCCCATTACGGTTCGACCTGGGCCGGTGCCCGGCAGCTGGCCACTGAAGCCGTTCATCTTGCAAACCCTGATGTAAACTTTGCTGATTACGACAACACCGGCAACGGGTCGATGGAGGGATTCTATATGATCTTTGCAGGTTATGGTGAAGAGGCCGGTGGCGGCCCCAACACCATCTGGTCGCACGCTTGGAGCATCGATCCTGTCCAGCTTGACGGCGTATGGATCAGCCGTTATGCATGCTCTCCGGAACTGCGCGGCAATTCGGGAACCAACATCACCCGCATCGGCGTTGTCGGTCATGAACTCGGCCATGTATTTGGGGCTCCGGATTATTATGATACGGATGGCAGCGGCTCAGGAGGATCGTACCCAGGCACAGGCAGCTGGGACATGATGGCAGGCGGTACCTGGAACAACGGCGGTGCTACACCCGCACATCACAATGCCTATACCAAGGTATATCTGTATAACTGGGCAGAGGCATCCATACTGAATCAACCCGGAAATATCACGCTTGAAAATGCAGCCCAGCACAGCAACAGCTTTTACCGCATAAACACCAACACACCTGGTGAGTATTTCGTACTTGAAAATCGCCACCAGGTTGGTTTTGATGCATACATTCCCGGACAGGGTATGATTATTTATCACGTGCACAGAGAAGTAGCCACCTCAGGCAACTCAATCAATGTGGGCCACCCCCAGAAAATGTACCCCGTTTCAGCTGGGGCCAATACAGACCCCCATGGTCCCCCCGCATCTTATGGAAACATCAACTCAAACGAAACACCTTTCCCCGGCTCAACCAATCAAACATTTTTTTCTGACCAGTCAACACCAAGCATGTTGTCATGGGCCGGTGATGACACCCATAAACCACTCTCGAACATTTCACGAAATGCCGCCAACCAAACAGTATCTTTTGACTATATGGATGGGGTTGTCCTGGTTAACGACTGGTTGCACTGGGACGACGGCCTGCATGCAACATCCGTAGGCCTTGGATCTGGAG
>SKOK01000181.1 GCA_007120085.1 Bacteroidales bacterium
CATCCACTCACCATTAATAAAACCCTCACGCCGGCCGGGATTAAACCCACAATGCTTTTTCACTGATTCTTCTACAGATTCAGCAATGGCAACAGCATGCGTACGCGAAGTACCGTGACAAATGACAAAATAATCACAAACAGTGGAGTTAATCTTCGCCAGATTCAGACTTATTATTTCCTTTCCCTTCTTGTCAAGCATTCCATTGACTATCGCGTCAACAAGGATAACCGAGGTGTCTGTTTTGCTTTTTTTTACCGTCATTCGCTATTCTTTATTTTATTGCAAAATTAATGATTTTTACCCAAATATGCTCGGGTATTATTATTTGAACATTTCCATCGCCTGCAAATTGCAGACCAATATAATAATTTATCCTAACTTAGCAACAAAAAACATGCACGACCCTTTCCACAGCGCCCCTCTTTTCATGGAGCAAACTGATTCGACAAACCGTCAGCTTTGGCGCATGCTCGACGAAGGACAGCATTTTGAGGAGGGGTTTGCAATATGGGCTGGATTTCAGACAGCAGGCAAAGGACTGGGAAACACCGCATGGCACGGCGAAGCCAATAAAAACCTGAGCCTTTCCTTATTGCTTAAGCCCCACTTTCTGCCACCCGGCAAACAATTTACACTCAACAAATGCATTGCCCTTGCCATCCACAAAACACTAAATGAACTATGCACAGGTCATACATTCACCATAAAGTGGCCAAACGACATCTATTTTGATGACAAAAAAATCGCAGGCACCCTTATAGAAAACCGCATATTGGGTCACTTGTTCGAAACATGCATTGTTGGTGTTGGAATAAACATCAACCAAACCGTCTTTCCGGCAGACATACCAAACCCGGGATCATTGAAAATGATTACAGGCAAGAACCTTGACCTGAATATATGTCTGCAAGCCCTGCTTGAAAATATTCATCAGCATTACGAATTGCTGATAAATGGCCAAGAGGACTTCATCAACCAATCATACCTGGTGAATCTGCTGGGGTATCGGCAACAACTGTCATTCCGGAAAGGCGAAACCATATTCCGTGCAATGATCGTTGGGGTCAATGAATATGGCAAACTGATCCTGAAAAACGACCACGGAAGAATCAATGAGTATGGGATGAAGGAAGTCGTTTTTCTTCAGGAGGATCAGGCATAACGTTCTCTGAGTTTGTCTGCAAGCATGTTGACAAAATTCTGCAGTGCATTGGATGCAACCATTTTTTGAAACGGATTCAGTTCAACATCAAAAACGATGCTGAACCGGCAACTGTTTTCATCTTCTTTTCTGAAATAATAATCCAATTTGAAATTTACGGGGTTTTTGCCGTCAGAAACAATGTGAATATTGTTGTGGGGATACTTTCCGTCAATGCGCATTGCAAGGTCAGCAAGGCCTTCGATCGTAAATTTGCAGGACTCTTCATCAGCGCTCCAGTTTTTCACCTTTTCAGGCAGCAACTCCTCGAAATTGCGAAAATCACCGAGAAAGTTAAAAACGTTTTCACAGTCTGTATTCAGGATTGTCTGATTGCTTTCAAATTTTGCCATGTAAGTTCTTTTTGATTTTATTTTAAAGTACTTCAAATGATTGAGGCATTGGACCATGCCCCGGGATTATTGCGCCATTCCTGCAGCTGCAACAATTGTTCCGCATCAACGAGCTTTTGTTTACGAGCTACTTCCATCAGCGTATGATAATTGCTTAATGTAATGAGCGGGCATCCGGCGTGCTCCAGGCTGGTGCGGGCCACATCCAGATCATAGGTAAATATCGCTGCCATTCCAAGCATATTAAGTCCTTTGTCTTTCAAGGCCCGGTATGCTGACAAACTGCTTTTCGCAGTAGAAATCAGATCTTCAACAACCACCGTCCTGGATCCTTCCGGCGCATACCCCTCTACCTGTGCACCAAGGCCATGTGCTTTGGGGGTGCTCCGCACATAAACAAAAGGCAGATGCATCCGTTCAGCGACAAGTATCCCGGGGGCTATGGCACCAGTCGCCACGCCAGCGATGAGTTCGGCGCCAGTATAATATGTTTGAATGACGGAAACAAGACTTTCGATAACGCGTGACCTTATTGCGGGGAAGGACCAGATGCGCCGGTTGTCACAATAAATCGGCGAGCGCAAGCCGGATGCCCAGGTGAACGGATTTTCCGGATTCAGTTTAATTGCGTTAATTTGCAACAAATTCCTGGCTGTTTCAACGGCTATTTCTTTATCGGAGTTCATCAGCTTGAAGGTTTTTTTGACGAGCAGGCAAAAATAACAAAAGTCCTACATTTATGGCAAATAAAATCATTAAACCAGCCTATACAGTCTATTTTGAAAGACGCCGAATTGACTTTTTGCACTCCGGACAACCGGCATCACTCTGCAAGACGTCAAATTGCATTAAAACGATTGACTGGGCAATATTTATGGTTTTTCTAAAAAGCAACAAAGATCGCTTATGTTGCATTTCAAACGATCCGACTTGTGCCTTCAGAGGCTTTGCCACCTTGTTTCAGCCATTAGAAGCAGCGGGGGGCCTGGTAGTTAACGCAGCAAAAGAATGGTTGTTCATTTTCAGAAACGGAACATGGGATTTGCCTAAAGGTGTAATTGAACCAGGTGAAACAGCTGAGTCAGCAGCCACAAGGGAGGTTGAAGAAGAATGCGGTATTTCCGGGCTGCAAATCATTGGGCAACTACCACACACCTATCATATCTATCAAATGAAAAACAACAAGTGGATACTTAAGAAAACACATTGGTTTTTGATGAAGGCAGGCATAGACATAATGCTCAAACCCCAGGCTGCTGAGGGCATAACTCTGGCTGCATGGCGAAATCCAGGGCAGATCAAAGACATCAGGGAAAGCACTTATGGCAGCATCAATGAGCTGCTTGATCATTGTATTTCTGAGTGGTATGCAAATCAATCCCATCTGGAATAAACTGGCTTGCATCTCCGCCATTGCGAATAATGTCACGAACGATATACGAATTCAAAGCTGTATATTCCGGGGTAGTCAATAAAAAAACCGTCTCCAGGTCAGGGAGCATCTTTTTGTTCATCTGCCCGATGCTCCTTTCAAATTCAAAATCGGCCGATGTGCGCAAACCCCTGATGATATAGCGTATGTTGAGCTTTTTGCACAAATCAACGGTGAGGCCTTCATAGGTGATCACCTCCACGTCCGAATAATCCTTAAAGACCGTTTTTATCCATTCGCTGCGTTGCTCTACAGGATAGAATCCTTTTTTCAGGTCATTGATGCCAATGGCAACAATAATTTTTTCAAATAATGGCAGGGCGCGTAATACAATTGACTCGTGCCCTTTTGTTATAGGATCAAAGGAACCAGGAAACAAAGCGATTCTTTTCATATGTATGATAGTTCAATGTTTTATTAAAGGCACTTTAAAAGATTATTCCTGTAAAATTAGCAAAATTATTGATTGTTCTGGGGGGCACTTAAAAAACTGAAATGCACTTTGCTGTAGTTCTTTTTGAATTCAAAGGTGGGCCTGTGCTCAAAACCAATGCTTTTATCATGCTCAATAATCAGAAAGGCCCCGGGTGAGAGTAGTTGCATGGACTCAATCAGCTCAGGCAGCTTGTCAATACCGGCCATGTCATATGGAGGATCACAGAAAACGATGTCAAAGCCCTGGCGAACATAACCTGGCAGGCGAAATGCATCGGCCCTGATGATTTTGAGGTTGTCCATGCCCAATTCTTGCTTTACCTGCTGCATATATCTCACGCAGCGACTATCGCGATCAACGGCCAGCACCTCCGTTGCTCCCCGGGAAGCAAACTCAAAAGCAATGCTCCCTGTACCCGCAAAAAGATCCAGCACCCGGACTTCATCAAAATCAATATAGTTATTCAAAATATTAAAAAGTGCCTCCTTGGCTTTGTCTGTCGTAGGCCTTACGGGCAACCCAGCCGGTGGCCTCAACACCCTTCGATTGAATGAACCGCCAATTATTCGCATTTGACAAGATTAAACAGGTTGTAATAATAGTGTTCCGGAAAATGTGAAAACAACTTGCTGAATTTAAATTTTGCATTGCGGTTGGGAAAGATCACCTGTGGAAAAAAATTTTTAAGAATGGCAACTTCATCCGCATCAGTTTGCAGCTCTCCAATCAGCATCAGTTTCTTCTGGTTGGCATCCATCCCGTATAACTCCAGCAGGTAAAATAAATAATAAAGTACATCATCAAAAACCTGGCAGAAGTATGATTTGTAACACAATAGTTTTTGCTGATGAATCAAAAGTATCTCAAAATGGCCGGGTTTAATGTGTAAAACCACATCCGCCTTGTGCTCATCCTCCTGCTGATTTGTAAAAACACTGTCAATGAGCACTGATGCCTGGTGCCGGATCCGGAAGTCCCTGGATTTCTCTCCGGCAAAGTTTGTCAACTGATCGGGAACAGCATAAATGCCAAAAGCGCCAATAGCCTCTAAGCGGTCAGCAACAACCTGATGCTTATCAGACATTGGTGCACAAAACAAATAATATGACTCAATATTTCCGGGATCATAAACTGATTCAGGTATCATCACATAATGCGGTGAGAAATAAGAAAGCTGCACTTTCTGGAAGGTCTGACTTAACAAGGGATGCGATGAAAAGAAATCAATAAGGCTTTCCAGCAATTCCTCTTTTGCATCATTATTGGTAAAATGGTGTTCTTCCAATGACAGGCACTGCAACCCATTTGGATCCATGATCGCAAAAAGAAATCCACCGGGTGTGATGCCGATGGATAACTCTTTATTGGATAATGGCTCAATGGCGGACTTATCGTTTATGCTGATGACATTCCGGAAGGAGCCTGACATGATAAAAGCAAAGTTTTTATTCCCAGTTACCGTCGAGCACGGCTTCCTGCATGGATCCGACCTTGAGACCATCCTCACGGGTATAATATACACGCCAGTTGTCCAGGTCGTTCATATAAACAACAGGCTCAACAAAAGCTTCAAAAACAGGCAGTCTAACAAGGCCTCTTTCGATAAAACCGGAACTCATCTGAAAACGCTCTCCCTGTCCAAAAGGCACGTAGGGCAATTCTTCGATTGGATAACGTGCATTTCTCAGCAGGCTGTCTTTTGCTGCTACCCATAGCGTGTCACGCTGCACCAGCCCAAGGCGCACGGCTTCAGCTTCGGTAAGGGTGTCGGGGACGTGCCCGATAGCACGCACAAGTGCCAGTGAATCAATATTGTAAAACATGACCAAAGAATCCAGGTCGCCTGTAAACCTTTGATGACGTGAGCGGTGCGAACGCTGAACCTCACGGATGTCCTTTAAGCGCTGAATAATCTCAGCCTCACGCACCTGAACCTCCTGGCGAAACCTGACAGGCTCCATAATGCTTTCATAAACAAAATAAACCAATACTACGATAACGATGAGTAAAGCAATCTGAATGGCTGTTTTCATATTATTTAATCTTGAAATTTTTATGAATATGCAAAGTTATAATTAATTCTAAAATACAAGCACATTATTCTCTTAATGAGAAA
>SKOK01000095.1 GCA_007120085.1 Bacteroidales bacterium
ACATTGATGGGGTGAATGTGGTCAACTGGCCCATGGGCAGGGTGCTGATGTCGTATTTTGCATCCATTTATGTCAGGATCATCACAAGCATGCCCATACAGGATACCACCGCGGGCTTCAAGTGCTATAAGAGAGCCGTTCTGGAAGCTATAGATCTGGACGACATCAGGTTTACAGGTTATGCTTTCCAGATTGAAATGAAATTTACGGCCTGGAAGCTGGGTTTCAAAGTGAAGGAAGTATCCATAGTATTTACCGACCGCACAGAAGGTGATTCAAAAATGAGTACCGGAATTTTTCGTGAGGCCGTATTGGGTGTCATCAAGCTTCGCTGGCAAAGCCTCATTAACAGAAAGAAATACAGTCCAATACAATCTTAAAACCCTGCAAAGCCACAATGGCCCATCTCAAAAACCAGCCGAATGACCATCACACGCTTTTTATTGAAAAACGCTGCAATCATCAATGAAGGTGAAGCTTTTAATGCTGATTTGTATATCAACAAAGGACTGATTGAGAAAATCTTTCGTGGAGGGCACAAAGACCAGATCAATGAAGCAGATACCAGGGTTCTGGACCTTGCAGGCATGCTTTTGCTACCAGGAGTTATTGACGACCAGGTACATTTTCGCGAACCAGGGCTCACACATAAAGCCGATCTCTCCACCGAGTCACGTGCAGCCGTAGCCGGTGGCATCACCAGCTTTATGGAGATGCCCAACACCTTGCCGCAAACCACCACACAGGAGCAACTGGAAGAAAAATTCAGAATGGCTTCAGAAAAAAGCCTTGCAAACTATTCTTTTTACATTGGCGCTACCAACAACAACAGTGATGAGCTCAGGGCTACCGATAAAAAGAATGTCTGTGGGATAAAGGTTTTCATGGGTTCCTCAACAGGGAATATGCTGGTTGACGACCCGGCAGCCCTGGCTGAAATTTTCAGGGATGCCAAACTACCGGTGGCCGTGCATTGCGAAGATGAAAAAACCATCGCTGCCAATATGCAGCTGGCCTGTGATAAGTTTGGCGAAGACATCCCTCCATATATGCACGCAATCATTCGCAACCACCAGGCCTGTGAAACATCCACGCGTCATGCGCTTGGCCTTGCCGAAAAATTCAACACACGTCTGCACCTGCTGCATCTCAGCACCAGCAATGAGGTCAGGCTCCTGAGAAATGACATCCCCCTCTCAGAAAAACAGATCACCGCAGAAGTATGCATTCATCATCTCTGGTTCTCGATCGATGACTACGCAAAAAAAGGAACCCTCATCAAGTGGAACCCCGCCGTAAAATATGAAGATGACCGTATTGCACTCATAGAAGGCATCCGGGATGGTTACCTGGACGTTATTGCGACCGACCATGCGCCGCACACCCTTTCCGAAAAACAAAACCCTTACAAAACGTGTCCCTCGGGTGGACCAATGGTGCAGCATGCATTGCCTGCAATGCTTACCCTGGCCGCACAAAACGGGATCAGCCCGGAAAGGACCGTGGAACTGATGTGTCACAATCCCGCCATCTGTTTCAATGTACAAAACAGGGGCTTCATCAGGGAAGGATACGCTGCCGACCTCGTGGTGGTCAATCCTGCAAAGAAAACACTCGTCACAAACGAAAACATACTTTACAAATGCGGCTGGTCACCCCTCGAAGGGATAACTCTCGATTATACCATTGAACATACTTTTGTGAATGGCAATCTCGTTTACGATAAAGGAGATATCATTGAAGGCCTCAGGGGTGAAGCACTCGTGTTTTCCAGATAAAAGAATTCGTGGCCATCAACTTTTTCTAAACACAACGAAGGATGCAACCCTGCACAACATCCATAAACAAATACCGAAAACCTTTCAGACTGCTGTTTGTCATTGTCCTGGCTGGTTCAATGACGGCCTGTGGTTTTTTCAGGGCACCCGGAAAAGACAAGTGCGACAAGCTACTGTCAAGGGAAGTGATGACCAACATCCTCACGGATATATATTTACTTGAGTCTTACATACGTGAACATCAGCACCTTGGCAGAAACATTGCTGATTCCTCGGATTATTATTATTACAGGCTGCTTAAACAATATGATGTAGAGCTAAGCACATTTGAATCAGCCCTTGATTGTTACCTGCTTGACAGACAAGAGATGGATGCCATACACGAAGAGATGCTAAACCGCTTGAGCATCAAGGAAAGTGAATTATCCATCAAGCGATCCGGGCTGGAAGGGGAAGTCCCGTCTGTCATTCCGGATTAGCTTTTCTCTGCAAACAAATTCTTCACCACATCCTCACCTGCGAGGTTTGGCAGGGTAACTTTCAGGCGAGGTTCGGCCTGCATGGCCCTTTTGATTGCAAAAATCGCCTCTTTATTTCTTGCCCAGCTTCGCCGTGCAATTCCATTGTTAACATCCCAGAATAGCATACTTTCCAACCGCCTGTCGGCCTCTTCAGAACCATCGAGCAACATGCCGAAACCGCCATTGATCACTTCACCCCAGCCCACACCACCTCCATTGTGTATGGATACCCAGGTGGCACCGCGAAAACTGTCGCCGATCACGTTGTGGATGGCCATATCGGCTGTAAACTGCGAACCGTCATAGATATTGGATGTTTCCCTGTAAGGGCTGTCAGTACCACTCACGTCGTGATGATCCCTGCCCAGAATCACCGGTCCGCTGATCCGCTTATCGCGAATGGCCTTGTTGAAAGCACGGGCAATGCGTATGCGGCCTTCGCTGTCGGCATACAGGATGCGTGCCTGGGATCCAACCACGAGTTTGTTCTGCTCCGCCTGCTGTATCCATAAAAGATTATCCTCCAGCTGCTGCCTGATCTCAGGGGGCGACTCCTTGATCATCTCACTGATCACTTCAGCCGCCAGTTTATCCGTAACGCGCAGATCAGCAGGGTCAGATGAAGCGCAGACCCAGCGGAAAGGACCAAACCCGTAGTCAAAACACATTGGCCCCATAATGTCCTGCACATAAGACGGGTATTTATAAGTCTTGTCTTCCCTGAACACATCTGCACCTGCTCTGCCGGCCTCCAAAAGGAAGGCATTTCCATAATCCCAGAAATACATACCCCTTTCAACAAGCTTATTCACTGCCTTCACATGCCGCACCAAAGAAGCCCGGACCTTTTCCCTGAACAGAGTGGGGTTGCTTGCCATCATTTCATTTGACTCTTCAAAAGTCAACCCTGCCGGATAATATCCACCGGCATAAGGATTATGAAGGGATGTCTGGTCGGAGCCCAGCTCAATGCGTATGTCGGTTGCAGCCAGTTGTTCCCAAAGGTCCACAATATTGCCCTGGTATGCCAGCGACACGGCCTCCTTGTTGTTTTTGGCCTGCCTGATTCTTTCAATAAGCTTCCCGAGGTCATTAAAAACCTCATCCACCCATCCCTGCGAGTGGCGGGTGTGGGTTGCCTTGGGATTGATCTCGGCAACCACGCCTATGGCTCCTGCAATCACGGCAGCTTTGGGCTGTGCACCAGACATTCCACCGAGACCGCTCGTTACAAACACCTTCCCTGCAAGACCGGAAGAGGTTGTTTTTTCAGTTAACCGGCCAGCATTCAAAACGGTAATCGTGGTGCCATGCACAATCCCCTGGGGACCGATGTACATGAACGAACCGGCTGTCATCTGCCCATACTGCGTCACTCCCAGGGCGTTGAAGCGCTCCCAGTCGTCCGGAGCAGAATAATTCGGGATCATCATGCCATTGGTGACAACCACGCGAGGTGCATCAGGATGGGAAGGAAAAAGCCCCATAGGGTGACCACTATATAAGACAAGGGTTTGCTCGTCAGTCATCTCTGCAAGATACTGCATGGATAGCAGGTATTGCGCCCAGTTTTGAAATACCGCTCCATTGCCTCCATAAGTGATCAGCTCGTGCGGATGCTGTGCCACGGCATAATCCAGATTATTGCTCAGCATAAGCATGATGGCACCTGCCTGTTGCGACTTAAACGGAAAGTCGCTGAGCTTGCGCGCATATATGGGATAGTCAGGGCGAAACCGGTACATATATATACGACCATATTTTTCCAGCTCCTGCGCAAACTCAGTGGCTAGCACACTATGAAACTTTGACGGAAAATATCGCAGTGCATTTTTAACTGCAAGGCGCTTTTCAGCAGGAGTAAGAATATCTTTGCGTCGCGGTGCATGATTCACCTCCGGATCAAATGGCTTTGCAGAAGGTAATTTATCAGGAATACCCCGAATGATGGCTTGCTTAAACTCGTTGGGAGACATATCAGACTGTCTGTTTTATGTTATCTAATTACAATATATCACGCTTCAAAAACTTATTGAAGAAACCAACCCATGGCACTGACTTATTCGCAATGATCCGTTTCCGTGATTTCCTCTATGAGGACTTCCCAGGAAAATTCATCTTTTTCAATGTCCTCCAATGTGACTCCTTCTGCCATAAAACGCAATCCGGCTCTACCAGCCCTGCGACGCTGCAAAGGCTCGAAACAGTACACGTTTTTGCTGCTCTCCTGGAATATTTGCCCGTCGCGGTAAAAAGCCACAATAAAGGTAACTTCAAGGTGTAACTCTGTCAGGTTGGTCATCTGGAGATTCAACACCGCATTGCCCGATCGCTGAAAGAGACGCTCTGCCTGCCAGCGATACTCGATTAGGAGCTCATCAAGAGCCACATGCTCCTTGTATTCCACCTGCTGGGCAGCAGCACTTTGCCCTGCCAGCAAGGCAACAACAAGAACCAGGGGATAAACATACTTCTTCATCTGTTTATATTTTGGTTTGACAGGTCAAGCCCTGTCATTACGCAATTTACAAATTGGACATTTGTTATATTCTTTCCATCATGTTCTTAAGCGTGCGATATAAAAAGTCGCGCGCCCTGAAAAGCTGTGCTTTGACCGTGCCAAGGGGCAAATCCAGTTCCTGTGATATTTCTTCATACGACAACTCATCAAAATAGCGCAGCATGATAAGCCTGCGATAGCGTGGTTTTAGCGTTTCAACTACCTGTCGTACCACCTCAGCTTTTTGGCTTTTGATGAATTTTTCTTCAGGGTTAACCATATCTATCACAAAATTAAACTTATCATCATGTTCTTCCAGGTCTTCGTTGGCATCCTGGTTCAGAACGTTCTTTTTCTTCTTGCGCATAAAATCAATGCAATTGTTGGACGCAATCTTAAAAAGCCAGGTACTGAAGGCATAACTGCCATTGTACTGATGGATATTTGTAAAAGCCTTGCCAAATGTCTCTATGGTAAGGTCTTCGGCATCTTCATAATTGCCGGTCATTTTCAGCAACATGTAGAAAATGGTATCCCTGTATATGCGCATCAGCTCAGCATAAGCCTGTTGATTGCCATTCTGAAGTGCTTCCCGAATCAGTTCGATGTCACGTTTGGCCTTTTCTGTATGATGGGATTTCGCATCCATTAATCGTTGCTTCACAAGAGTAAAAAAAGCAGGAAAAGCACGATAATAGCACTATTCCTTTGCAGCAACGAAAATAATCAAAATTTGTTTAATGCAGTATGCTTTTATGTAAACATAGCATTAAGTAAACGTGAAACGCCCATATCGAAGATTTTTGACACAAAAGATTGATTGTCGGTTTCTGATTTCCGAGGCAGAACATAAAAGCTGGAAGGGTTTGCGGCGGGAAATCTGGAAGGAAGAAAAAGCAATTTCATTGTTCCTGAGTGATGGGCACCCATCTCCCTTGGGAGAGGGGCCGGGGGTGAGGGCTAATGAACTACTGTAAACAATGGGCTTGACCATTATGCCAAAATTACAAACACATAAAAATAGTTTTTATCTTTGAAAAAATAATGAAAGACTGATGAAGTTTGAAGTTTCGGCCATTGATGGCCATAGCAAAGCCCGGGTGGGACTGATCACAACCGACCACGGCAACATTGAAACACCGGTGTTTATGCCGGTGGGCACGGCTGCCACCGTTAAGGCGATACATAACAAAGACCTGGAGGAACAGGTCAAGCCCCATATCATCCTTGGTAACACATACCACCTGTTTTTGCGTCCGGGGCTCGATGTTATTTCCCGGGCTGGGGGCATCCATCGTTTTATGTCGTGGAAAAAACCGGTACTGACTGACAGTGGAGGCTACCAGGTATATTCCCTGGCTGAGCGGCGAAAGATGACGGCCGAGGGGGTTACCTTTCAGTCACATATCGATGGTTCACGACATTTTTTTTCTCCCGAAAGGGTGATTGACATACAAAGAACCATTGGGGCTGATATCATTATGGCATTCGACGAGTGCACACCTTACCCTTGTGACTACCGCTATGCTGCCAAATCAATGAAGCTGACACACGAATGGTTAAAGCGCTGCTGCCAGCATTTTGACAATACAAACGTACATTATGACTACACACAAACCTTGTTTCCCATCGTACAAGGAAGCACTTACAGGGATTTGAGGGCTGATTCAGCAAAATACATCAGCGACTGCAACAGGGAGGGAAATGCAATTGGCGGTTTGTCAGTTGGCGAACCAAAAGAAAGCATGTACGAAATGACAGAACTGGTTTGCGACATATTGCCGGCAGACAAGCCACGGTACCTGATGGGAGTGGGGACACCAGAAAACATCATTGAGTGCATTGGATTGGGTGTGGATATGTTTGATTGCGTGATGCCTACAAGGAATGCGCGCAACGGCATGCTTTTTACAAAAGAGGGCATCATCAACATCAGGAACAAAAAATGGCAGTTTGACACCGGGCAGATTGACCCGCAGGGCGATGCATTTGTTGATACGATGTATAGCCGTGCTTACCTGAGGCATCTGTTCGTTGCAGGCGAAATGCTCGGACCGATGATAGCTACCATGCACAACCTCAGCTTCTACACCTGGCTGGTAAAGGAAGCACGCAAACAAATCCTGGCAAATAACTTTGCAGCATGGAAGAAGGACATGACGGCCAAAGTAACCCAACGCTTGTAAAATAAGCTTATCTTTGCGTGCGTTAAATCCTTCAGAACAAAGTACGAGCAAACATCTAAACCGGAAGCACGCCAGCAATGCTTAAAAAGCTTGATTACTACATCATTAAGAAGTTTTTAGGGACATTCGTATATGCAATTACCCTGATCATTTTCATTGTAGTGATATTTGACCTGTCGGAAAAAATTGACAATTTCATTGAAAACCAGGCTTCATTGCGTGACATCATCCTGGTGTATTACGTAAATTTCATCCCCTATTTTATCAACCTCTTCAGCCCGCTATTCACTTTCATCACCGTGGTATTTTTTACTTCACGCATGGCATTCAACACTGAGATCATAGCAATCCTGAGTGCGGGTGTCAGCTACAGGCGTTTGCTTGTACCATACCTAATTTCGGCAGTATTGCTTTCATTGATATCAATATACCTTTCCAATGTTGTCATTCCGCCAGCCAACGAAAAACGGCTGGCGTTTGAATATGAATTCGTAAAAAAACCATCCACTTTTACCGGCCGTAACGTTCATATGCAAATCAGGCCTGGCATATTTGTCTATCTCGAATCTTACAGCGAAAAAACGCAAACAGGCTACCGTTTCACCATGGAAAGGATTGAGAATGGCAAACTGGAATACAAGCTTTTTGCTGACCAAATCACATACAATGAGGAAGAGCAGAAATGGACAATAAGGAATTATAATGAAAGAATCATTGATGGCCTGGACGAACAACTGCGCTTTGGCAACAACCTTGACACTTTGTTGCTTTTTACACCATACGATTTCACCCAGAACCTCAAAGATATGGAAACCATGAACTTCAGGGAGCTGAATACTTTTATAGCCAACGAACGCCTCAAAGGTTCTGAAATAGTAAGCTTCTATGAGGTTGAAAAGCATCGAAGACTTGCATTCCCGTTTTCCACCCTGGTACTGACACTCATAGGTGTTGCCCTTTCAAGTCAGAAAGTCAGAGGGGGTATTGGGTTGCACCTTGGAGCAGGCATCACGCTAAGCTTCTCATTTATACTGTTCATGCAGGTTACAACAACTTTTGCAACAAACGGAGACCTGCATCCTATGCTGGCAGTCTGGATACCCAACATAATATTTGGGATACTAAGCGCCTATCTGCTGAAAGTTGCCCCGAAATAACAGATTAGTCGGATTTCTTTACGAAAAAATCAGGCAGGAGGTAGCCAAGTAAGCCGCCCCATAACATACTCAAATAAGGATTGGATGTGATGCCGCACGAACCGGTTTGGCATCCTATGAGCGCATAGTAAGCATAACCACCCACTACGCCCAATATGACGAAAGCACCTAAAACCCACAAATACCTGCGTGAGTCAATACGACGAGGGGAGAACCATCGTCCTCCCCTTTCGCTTTCTTGAATGGTTGGATTTTTTTCAGATTCCATAAAACCAAAATTTACAAATCAGTCACTGGCTGATTAATTATAAGGTGACATTCAGAACGTCTTCAATGGCCTTTTGCAGTGTTTCCTTTGGCAATGCGCCAGTGGCCATTTGCGGCTGCGCACCCATGGGGACAAACAAAATGGATGGGATGCTCCTGATGCCAAACATGCCAGCCAACTCCTGCTCTTTCTCGGTGTCTATTTTGTAAATGTCAACTTTGCCCGCGTACTCTTCTGACAGTTCCTCCATCACCGGAGTCAACGCCCTGCAAGGTGCACACCAGTCGGCATAAAAGTCGATAATGCAAGGTTTGTCACCTTCAAACTTCCATTCTTTGTTGTTTTCAAAATTAAAAACCTTTTCCTTAAATACTTCTTTTGTTAAGTTTTCCATAATAAATTTTGAGTGAATGAGCCCGTGGTTAGAAATATTGCCACAAGTTCAAGGATTTATATAAAACAGATTAATTTCATGAAAGCAAAAAGCGATGCTGGAATTACAGGTGCTTTTCGATTGCAGCCCGAAGCTTATCTTTTTGCTGCACACCGACATAACGCTCAACAACTTCACCGTCACTGAACAGTATAAGGGTTGGAATGCTTCTCACACCAAATCGGGCAGCAATTGAACCGTGGTCATCCACATCGACTTTGGTGATTTTGGCAACATCACTGATCTCTGACGCAAGCTCTTCAAGAATGGGATTCTGGATTCTACAGGGTGCACACCAGGTGGCCCAGAAATCTACGAGTACAACACCTTCGGAGATCGTCTGGTCAAAAGTATCATCGTTAAGGTTGATCACCAGGCCGGATTCAGTGTATTCGGAATTGCCCGCTATGGAAACAGTATTGCCATCGATCAGCGAATAGATCACAAAAGCTGCGGCAAGTATGCCAACCAGGATAAAAAACGGCTGTAAGTTTCTTTTTGTTTTTGATGTCATTTTCAGGGTGATTTAGTTAGTTTTTGAATCGTTCATCTGGCTTATAAACAAAAAAACATCCATTTTGTTTGGAGCGCAAAGCAGGGGTCGGAAACCATCATATACAACACAAAAATCTATGTACATATTTTGCTATATCAGGCAACAACTTGTTAATTAAATATAAATTTTAAGTTGTGATTAATAATTTGCAATACTAGTTTAGTCGATTCCTGCAAAGTGCTTCATAAACTGAACACGCAGGAAAGCAGCGGGGTTATCAGTCAGCTTCTGGCTCATCTTGCCTTGAAAGTCAGCAATTTTCTCATATTTATTTTTCTCCATCCACTGAATGATTTCTTGCTGGATGACATCGAGCTGGTCGAAACCGTTTTTATAGAGGGTAGAGCAGACCTGCACAGCTTTGGCACCGGCAAGCAGCTGTTTGACAACGCCATGGCCATCGTGCACGCCGGTAGATGCGCACAAGTCGGCCTGCACTTTACCGGCCATGATGGCTATCCATCGCAAGGAAATGGTAATTTCCTCCGGATCGCTGTATAGGTGAGCCGCTTTGATGCGAAAGTTTTCAATATCGATATCGGGGTTAAAAAAGCGATTAAACAGCACGATCCCGTTAACACCGCTCCACGATAGTTTTTTGATGGTGTGTGCCAGGCCAGAGAAATGGGAACCGATTTTCAGGGCTATTGGTATGCTGATCTCCTTTTTCACATTTTCTACGACGTCAAAATACAGCTTTTCATATGCAGGGCCTTCCTTGCTGTCATCTGATGGCAATGCATATACATTAAGCTCCAGCGCATCAGCCCCGGCTTCCTGGATGTTCCTGGCGAAGGCAGGCCATTCTTTGGAACTTGTACAGTTGATGCTGGCAATTACGGGGATTGAAAGCTTCTCCTTTGCTTCGCGGATCAGGCTAAGGTATTCATCCAGTGTATGTTCGCGTGCATAGTTGCGAATGTAATCTTCAGCTTCAGTATAAGCACTCTGGGTATCTTCGTAGGAAAACATTTTCTGTATCTCAAATCTGATCTGTTCTTCAAACAGAGATTTGAGTACGACGGCACCTGCACCTTTTTGCTCAAAGGTTTCAAGATTGCCAATGCTTTTGGTAAGGCCGGAACTTCCGACGATGAAAGGGCTCCTGAGTTTCAAACCCAGGTAGTTGGTAGATAGATCAATCATAATATGCTTATTTAACCTGCTTAAAAAATAAAAACGCATTTTGCGGCAACAAACCTACGTGAATTTTCTGAAATTCACAATAAAAAACAGCTGCTTATTGAACCGTTCAATCACTTTTTTCGACCGAACGCCATATTTCGTGTGGTTATGCAACAGCACTGCATCACAAACCAATCAAGATATATGGCAAGAATAAACGGTTTTGGCAATATTGTGTTTCACCCTTAGCGCATTCACAAATCAAACAAAATGCCCGTTAATGTATTATATTTGCAAGCCTTTTGCCGGGATAATGTGTAACAAGACAAACATTCATGACAAATTCAGGGATAAATATACAGCAGCCATCAAGCCAGCCGGAAGCGATCAAGTTGTCGTTCAGAAGGCTTATGGAGCCCCTGCTGGTATTGTTCAACAAGGCGGCAGGCACTGTGCTTCCCGGGAAGCACTTTTACATCGCATACAGCATTCCAGGTGGTGTTTACGGTTTTTTTGATCATCACAAGGTCAGCCATCATGAGCTGGATGCGATTTCGCTCACCATCAACAAGATGATTACAAATAAAGAAAGAATCAGGCATGAAACCCTGCCTACTGATGACTTGCTGCATTATTTTGAAAAACACAACCGGACTGACATTTTACACCTTATCCGTTCAAAAACACCGCACATTGAGTCAGAAGGCTTCCCCCTGGCACATCTGAACGGTTATGGCGAGTTTTTCCCAAATTATATAGCTGAAGACTACGAGCGTTTGCAACATTTCAGCTTGAAGCCTTTTGGCAAAGGATTCTTCCTGGTTGCCGACCCCGTGTTTTTTGAACGTGTAATGCCGGTTGAAGCCATACAAAGCAAATATTTCCAAGGCTTCGAGGAGTCGGAAGAAACCATGAAGCACCTGGGCATCGCCAGCTTTGCTGAGCTTAATGACATCATTGCCAGCGGCAGACTACCCGAATTCATTAAATTGTCGGAAGCATGGCAATCCAGGCGCATCTCAAGGATCGCCGACACCATTCTGTCTCACCCAAACAGCCCACGTGTCATATTCCTGGCCGGCCCCACCTCATCAGGCAAAACCACTTCCGCCAAGCGATTAGCCATCGAACTCAAAGTGTTAAAAAAACAGGTAAGCATACTTTCGCTTGACAATTATTACCTGCCGCACAGCAAGATACCGGATGATCCTATCACAGGAATGAAGAACTTTGAGCTGATCACAGCCCTTGACCTGGACCTTTTCAGGCAAAACATCAATGACTTGCTGGTTGGGAAGGCCATCAGGCTGCCCCGGTACCACTTCGACGGCAAGGGCGCCATCCCGGAAAAGGAGCCAACACAGATCAATAACGACACATACCTCATCGTTGAAGGCATTCACGGACTGAACCCCGAACTCTGGCACGACGTAATGGATGTTGAATCATTCAGGTTATACGTTTCCGCCCTGAGTACACTCAACATTCACGACCATCTTCCATTGTCAACATCCGACAACCGGCTTATGCGCCGTATGATCAGGGATCAGCTTTTCAGAGGTTACGGCTTTAATGAAACCATTAGCCGGTGGCCCGACATCATGCAAAATGAATACCAGAGCATCTTCCCTTTCCAGGAAAGCGCACACGCATTCTTCAATTCGGCCCTGGCATATGAACCCGCAGTGTTCGCACATTATGCCCCGCAAATCATCCAAAACCAAAACACAGGCAACGAACTGATAAGCAAAGAGGCCAAACGCATCATCCGCATCCTTTCATTGCTGATCCCCATCAACCCTGTGGACATCCCTCCCACATCAGTCATCCGTGAATTTATCGGTGGGAGCAGCTTTAATTATTAAACACCAAACATTTGTTTAATGACTTGAGTTATATTTACTATCTTTGACTACTTAAAACACCAGTTCAATCAAACGTTCAATTGCTAAACCAATTCATTATGCGAAAAACATTCATCTTTGCGTTGTTATGCCTGATGGCTGGCTCTGTTTTATGGGCAGGGGGCTACCAGGTGAGCCTGCACGGGCAAAAACAGATTGGCATGGGGCTGATCGGCACCTCGCTCAACCTGGATGCCAGCGCGGCATTCTATAACCCGGCAGGACTTGCTCTCATGCCTGATCAAATCAGTATTATGGCGGGTGCCAGCGGCATTTTTGGCAGTACCGCCTTTCAGGCACCGAGCCCGTCTGTTTACCAGGCACATACAGACAACCCCCTGGGCACTCCCTTCTATTTTTATGCCGCCGGGATGATCACCGACAAGCTGGCCGCCGGACTTGCCGTCAACACCCCTTACGGAAACAGTCTCAAGTGGGAAGACGGCTGGATTGGCCGCTTCCTGATCGAAGAGATCTCGCTGATGGCGATCACCGTGCAGCCAACCTTATCATACAAGATCACCGATAACATATCGGTCGGTGCAGGCTTTGTATACACTTATGGCGCTGTTGAACTCCAGCGGGCATTGCCGGTTCAGAACTCAGACATGGAAGGCCGCATCAACATAGACGGAAGCACATCCAGCTACGGTTTTAATGCCGGCATCATGTATGCAGCAGATAATGGTCTGAATGTGGGCATCAGCTATCGTTCCCGGATTGACATGGAAGTTGATGATGCAGATGCCACTTTTACGGTGCCTGCCTCACTCGCCGGCACGTTTCCCGACAGCAAGGTTGCAACCATGCTTCCATTGCCAGCTAACCTTGACTTCGGCCTTTCCTACCAGTTTACTCCCGACCTGATGATTGGCATGGCACTGAACTATGTGTTTTGGGATGCCTATGAATCACTCGCCTTCGATTTTGCTGACAACCCCTCTTTGAACAACGTCAGCCCCAGAGAGTTTAGCAACACCTTGATTTACAGACTAGGCGGACAGTACCGCGTGAATGAGACATTGTATGTACGTGCCGGTGGCTACTTCGATCCCTCACCTGTTAATGATATTTATTTCTCCCCTGAAACACCCAGCCTTGACAACCTGGCATTCACAGGTGGATTGTCTTTTTTACCCATGCCAAACCTGAGCCTTGATTTCAGCCTCCTATATATCATGGGCATGGAAGACGAAAAAACTTTTGCGCCACTGAATTTCGGTGGTACATACAAATCCAACATACTGATTCCGGGCATTGGCATCAGCTACAGTTTATAAACCATCAAAACATATACATTATGAAGTTCATGAAACTTAAATATATCTTGCCGCTGTTCTACGTGCTGCTTTTTGCAGGATGCGAGGCTGAGATTGACGAATACACACCCCATGCCGGGGAACTCGACCTTACGACCTATGTGGCCATTGGCAACTCTCTTACGGCAGGCTTTGCCGATAACGCCCTATATCAAACCGGACAACTGAACTCAATGGGCAACATCCTCGCCGGACAGTTAATGCATGCCGGTCTGCAGGAGTTTAACCAACCACTCATGAAAGACGAGTTTGGCCTGGGAGGCCGGCTCATGCTAGGCGTGGTCAGTGGCAGCCTGCTTCCGGTGCCCATGCCCGGAGAAGTTGATCCGGCAAACATGGCAAATATCTTTGCAGATGAGGGGCCCTTCCACAACATGGGCATACCCGGTGCCCGGACAAATCATTTGATGTTTCCCGGATACGGATCGGAACAAGGCAACCCCTATTTCGCGCGATTTGCTTCAAGTCCCGCAACAACTGTGCTGGAAGACGCGCTGGCGCTCGATCCAACTTTTTTCTCTCTCTGGATCGGCAGTAACGACATCCTTGGTTATGCTCTGAGTGGCGGCGAAGACAACCCCATCACTCCACCGGCGGAATACGAAAACTATTTGAATATGATTCTGGCATCGCTTACTGAAAACGGTGCTAAAGGCGCAATCGGCAATATTGCGGATATTGCCTCCATCCCTTTGTTTAATACAATCCCCTACAACGCACTGGTTCTTACTGACCCAAATATTGTAGCTGCCCTTAACGAGGCTTATTCGGTGGCCCCGCATGTAAGTTTTTCCCTGGGGGCTAATCCTTTCGTCGTAGAAGATGCAGCTATTCAACCATTTGGCTTTCGCCAGCTGGAAGTCGGTGAAAAAGTTTTGCTTACCGCTTTGCCCGGAATAATGGAATATAACTGGGGAAGCCAGGTGTTCATACCGGCTGAATATTACCTGTCAAATGCCCAACTGGATGAAATTGCCGTAGCCGTGGATGCATACAACGGCATCATCGAGGATGCTGCAAGCCAGTTTGGACTCGCACTTGCAGACATTCAATCGCTCATGCAGCAAGCTGAAACCGGCATCTACTTTGATGCGATTGAATTCACCACTGCATTTGTAACCGGCGGCATGTTTTCACTGGATGCTGTCCACATGTCTGCAAGAGGCAATGCTGCTGCAGCCAATGCTTTTATTGACGCCATCAACAGCACGTATAATGCCGGCATCCCGAAAGTTCATGTGGGTCAATTCAACGGGATCATCTTTCCATAAGCAGCAATGCGCGCATTGGCTTTACACAATGAGCATGCGATTTGACTGATAAAAAAAACGGCTGCAGAATCTGCAGCCGTTTTTTTTAATCTTCGTGATTCATAAAACCCTGGTCGCGCAGAGCATTCAGGAACACCCTGCTGAAATGCAGGTTGTCTTTTTTTGTATAACGCTTATATGTGAATATCTGTGCAAGATTTTCGAGCTGATTTTCTTCGATCAGCTGTTTGGTAAGCGGCAGACTTTCCTTATATTGATATATTTTGTCGATGTCTGCTTCGCTGTAATCCTCATATTTTTCATGATGCACAACTCCTTCCACAGGAAGCCGGTCAGCCTGTTCAGGGTCTTCGTTGGGGTAACCCACAACGAGCGTAGTAACAGGTACAACACCCTCAGGCAGATCGAAAAACTCTATCAGTTTATCAGCCTGGTAAGTGGTGGTGCCCAGGTAGCAGATGCCGAGCCCGTGAGCTTCAGCGGCAACGGCCACATTCTGCGACACGAGCAACGCATCGATGGCGGCAGTGAAGAATGACAGGAAATTATCGTAGCCCGGATCAGCCTCACGTTGCCTGCACCACTTATTAAAGCGGTTAAAATCAGCACAAAACGTAAGCAGAACCGGAGCCTGTTCAACCATCTTCTGGCCAAAGTGTAACTTGCAAAGTTCCTTCCGCTTTTCTTCGTCCTTGCTGACGATCACGCTATAGACCTGCATGTTACCGGTAGTTGACGCTCTGAATCCGGCTTCAAGAATCTCGTTCAGCACATCATCGGGGATGGGGTCGCTTTTATAGTTTCGGATTGTACGGTGTTCTAAAAGTGTTTTAATGGTTTCCATAGTTCTGTTGGTTTATATTTTTTTGGATTGTGGTTCATAATTCATGGTTTATGGTTACTGGTTCATGGTTACTGGTTACTGGTTGCGGGTTACGGAGTTCAGAGCACCGCCTGACCTTTCAGCTTCGAGCTTAATGGGCCGCAAACCCTTCCAGCTTCCAGCTTCGAGCTTTAAAGATGGCCTTCGTTGAGCACAAAAGTAATTGATAATCGAGGGATAGACAAATTTACCGAACAAAATATCTTCACGCAGTCAATTGTGATGCATCCTATTCTCCAGTTAAGCACTCCCGTTTTCTGCTTGCAAACTTCCGTCTTTAAAAAACACATCCATGGCCACGAGTATGGCCATCATACCCCAGAAAGGCACTGAGGCTTTGTCGGTATCCAGGAAGTTGTTGAGCACCCCGTGCGTAAAATAGGTGATAAAGCCCAGGGAAATACCCAGGGCCATGAGGCGCATTTCGCGGGTGGGGGCTTTTTTGTATAACTTGATCCCTGTAGCCATGACTGCCAGCGCCAATGAAACAAACAGCAGCATGCCCGGCATGCCGCTTTCAGCCAGCGGGCCAATGTATTCGCTGTGGGCATTGCCCAGGTCGCCGAAGTGTGTGGTGATAATGGTGTAGTCTTCATATCGCTGAAAAGGAGCGTAAACCATCTGGTAGGTTCCCGGCCCCCAGCCCAGCCAGGGGCGTTCCTCGAACATCCTGTAGGCAGACCGCCAGCGGTTGATGCGTTCAAGGTTCGAAGCATCGGATGTGATGTTTGAAACGGAGCGCAGGTGTTCGGCAAACTCGCCCGACGACTCCTGCTGGTTGCGTTCAAGCCGCATGATTAGTTCGGTTTGAAACACATACAAACTACCAAGCAACAGTATCATCATCGCAACAATAAAGCGGAACTTTACCCGGAAAGCGAGTATGATGAATCCGGCAAAAGCAGCCATCAGGCTCACCCAGGCAGCCCTGCTATAACTAAAGAGGATTCCTGCACAAAAAGCAACAAAAAAGATCATTGCGACACGCTTTCGCAGCACGCTGTCGCTTTTATTAAAAGACATCACAACAAAAAAGGGTGCGATCATTGCAAGCACCGCCCCGTAGTGGGTGTGGTCATTGAAGAATGGCCTGACCACAAAATACCCTATGTCGCGCTCAAAGCCATAAAGGGAATGCTTATACGAGGCAATCAATACGACAACGAAAAGCGATGTTCCAAAAAGCCACATAAAGCGTTTCATGTTATGGACTTCCCTGAATAAGAATATCCCCATGAAGAAAAATGTGACCACAAACCAGAGCTGGGATATGAAGTATTTAAAGGATACTACTGGAATCTCAGATGTAACGCTCGTTACAAACATCCAGACCAGGTTCAGGATGAGCAAAACCGTTACAGGATGCTTCAGGACGCGTTTGTCATATTGCCGTTCATACAAAAGCTTAAAGAAAAACAGCAGCATGATGGCCACAATGATGGGTTCGGTTGGCACGTCAACGGTAAACCCCATGCCGGCATGCCGGTATTTAAAGGTAAAGGGCGTAAGTAAAACGAGCAGCAGGATGAGCTTGTCAGTGGAAAAGAAAAAAAGCAATAAGATGGCCAGGGCAAAGGGTAGCGCAAACAGCCAGTAGAAGCCCTGAATGATCAGCGCAATGTTAAGCGCTGTAAACAGTGCGCTTCCCAAATAAAGCATTTTGAGCCTGGATCCCATCTTAAGCTATCCGTCATTTATTTGATGCCACTACCTGCTTTTTTTCCTTTATGATCCCTTTTGCCTGGAGGTTTTCATACACCATGATGATCATGATGCCCATAAAGCCGGCTGCAAAGGTTGACAAGAAAACGATAATCCATCGCACAGGATAAACTTTTCTTTCAGCTTCAAAAGCCGTATCAATGATAAATTTAAAAGGCAGGAAGTTTTCGAGGTCCGATTTTGCTTCGTG
>SKOK01000228.1 GCA_007120085.1 Bacteroidales bacterium
ATCCTGTCCTGCAATCAGGGTAACGTCATTGAGGTACTCAGGTTCTTCAAACTGATATTGCTGGTAGTATAAAATTTTGTCCAGCTGGTTCTGAAGCTCCTGAATGGTTCTGGCTGACATACGGCCTACGTACATCTCAGGGAATATATCACCGTCAACCGAGCCGTAGTAAAGGTCTGTTACCTGGCCCGAATTACTTCCGGTTGCTGAGGCTGGCAACAAATTGGGTGCGCCTACTACCACAACGAATGATGGTGCAGGATCATCTGGGGTGCCCTGTGCGTATTGATCCTGGATAAAGCTTTGTATTGCAGCTGCAGTGCTGCCAATTTCGTCAGTGTATGCTTCAATGATCTCGAAGCCCTGTATTGTTTTCCATTCAATGAAAGGCTGCAGTGTTTCTTCAAAAAGACGATTAGAAACAATGATCATCTTAACAGGATGGTTGACCAGGTCGGGGTGGTCATCAAATATGTCCCTGCTGTCAAAAGGATTGATAACCCGGTTATATACCACGTTGAAATATGGCGAATAGGTTGATGCCTTCATGTAGTTTGTCAGCTCAGCGTCAGCACCTGTATATTGTATTTCTACTTCAATGTTGTTATAAACCTTAATGGTCCCCGAAGAGGGATTATACTGAACTGGTGCAATGGTTATGCCACCCAATCGCTGCCCCCTTAATACGCCAAGCACTTCTACTGTGGCAAGTTCTGGTTGAATGTATTCCGACTTGGTGTAAACTTCTGGCTTGTACTCAAATGGTACTTCATTGATGTCCATATCCTTGCGCAGCGATGGCTGAACCGGCATAAGCGGATGTGCCACACCAAACTCTGAAAGTGAATAAACCTCAGTTGTGTAACCAAGAACCTTTACGTTTACTTCTGCTCCAAAAGGTATTTCGATTAATTTTTTGCTTGCAGGAAGCTTGGGTGTTCCAAACTCGCCAATGCTGTAGCCGCCTGGCATGATCAACTCAGTAAACATGCCTTCAGCCGTTTTTACATCAACAAAATGGAGACCTTCAAATGCAAATTGAACACGGGTCGATTCAAAGTTGTTAACAGTAACGGTTGTGAAGCTGTTTTCTGCTTCGAAATTAATTTTTGGACTCTGGCCATAGGCATGGTTCAATCCAATCAGAAATAAAACCAAAGTGATTTTTGTTACCCAATGCAGTAGTAGTTTATGATTCATAATAAAGGATTAAAAAAATTTGTGATAAATAGGTTAAAATTCAGCCCGTAAATTTATGAAAAATTAAAATCATAACCAATTTTATATACTTTCTGAATCATTTTTGTTTTGGCTTCCAATGTCGGTATTTGTGGTCATTTGATAAATATTTGTTTTTTAAAAGAGCTTCATAATCGACAAAACCATTATAAATGGATTGGTTTTTTAAGATTATTTGGTATTTAAGATTTATTGACCGGTAAGCAGGTTCTGTGTTTTAGGAAGCAGATTTTTTTTAACTTTGAACACGGTTAAGGTTACTCGTATTTTTAAAATGGGTGTTTTGTCTTGAAAAATAAATAAACAGACATGGGAAAGGCTATTGTTAAATGTGTAATTGCCACATACGGCATCGAGGAATATGTCGTTGAGGTTACCTGTGAATCAAGCGACGTTGATGAAATTATCATTTCAAGGGCCTGGAGGCAACTGAAGGCTGATGAAGGCGGCAGCTTGCCCTATGGCAACCGCAGTGCTGAGATACTTAAGCGCACTGATGAATAGTTTGTAATGAGTTAATATCCATTCATCTATCATTCACCTTCTTTTTCATCAGAACCTTCCAGTTCCTTCAAAATCTGTTGCACATCTTCTTCTGTATGCTGTAGTTTATCTTTACAGACGCGAATCAGTTCTGCTGCCCGTTTAACTTTTTCTGAAAGATCATCAACACCGATCTCACCTTCTTCCAGCTCCCTCACGATCTGCTGCAACTCGCTAAAAGCATCTGCATAAGTAATTTTCTCGCTCATAAGTTATTTGTTTTTTTCTGTATTACTTCACTGGTAATGCTGCCATCAAAAAGCTTTGTGTGAAGGATATCTCCTGTTTTTAACTGTTCTTTTGCAGTGATGGCTTTGCCTTGGAAACGGGTTATGCTGTAACCCCTTTTTAGCACATTTTCAGGTTTGAGATGTTCCACTTTTTCTTTTAACAAGTTGATCTCCTGCAAGTTTTTTGCCATTTGTTCCGGAGCAGCTGCAGCCAATGATCTCTGAAAACCGTCTATCATGTTTTTCTTTTCCAGGATCATTTGATTCGTTTGTTTGAGTAGCCTGGTCTCTTCCTGTTTAAGGACATAGTTTCTGATTTGCCTTCCATAGACAAAAGCCTCTCGTCCAATTGCGCGGGTATGTTCCATAAGTTGGCTTTTATGGATGGCCAGCATGCCCGATGCATTGTTGCGAAACATATGTACAGTGTCTCTTAAAGATTGATTTGCGTATTGAAGCTCTCGTTTAGCTTTGTTGTTTATGGTTTGAGCTGCTTCATTGACGTTAACGGCAAAGTTATGAAAGTGCTGAATCAGCGATTCAGCGAGCTTGCTTGGGGTAATCTCATTGGCGAAAGCAACCATTTCGGTGACTGTTTCATTGGTGGCATGCCCGATGCCTGTAAGCACCGGCAGTGGGAACTGACTTACAGCCTTCGCCAGCAGGTACTGGTTGTAGCACGACAGCCCGATGTCGCCACCGCCACCCCTGATGATGGCCACCAGGTCGAAATGTTGCTTTACGCGGCATATGTTTTGCAGCTGACCAATGATGGAATAAACTGCTTTGTCGCCTTGCAGCAATGCAGGGAACAGCATGTGGAAAAATCCATATTGCCATGGGTTGCCTTCAATAATCCGGATAAAGTCTGCATAGCCCTTGCTGGTTTCTACAGATATTATGGCAATTCGCTTTGGCAGCAATGGCAATTTAAGCTGCTTGTTCTTATAAAAAAGGCCTTCATTGTGCAACTGCCTGATGCAATCCTGCTTTTCTTTTTCAAGATCACCAAGTGTGAAAGAGGGGTCTATGTCAAGGATGCGCAAAGACAATCCATAAAGGGGATCAAAAGTGATGCGGGCATAAAACAAAATTTTGATGCCATCTTTTAACGGCTCATTCAGTACTTCAACAAAACGGTTGTTAATCAGGCGATAATCATCTTTCCACAATATAGCCCTGAGTTGGGCGGATATTTTGCCATCTTTTTTTTCAACCAGGTCAGGATAGCAATGTCCTGAATGCCGGTAGTAGTTGAGTTTGTTAAGCTCTGCCTTTATCCAGTAAGCACGCTTATAACGCTCATGGATCGTTTTGCGGATGCTGTTGGCCACCTGTGTAAGTGTGAATATTTGTTTATCCTGCTGTTTATTTGACATGGAGTCCTGGTTCACAAATGGCCATAAAAGTTTTGTATTTATTTTTCTGCTAAGCGGAGCTCAGTGCTGCATTATTTTTTCAGTGCATTTCCAATGCTGTATGCATCGCCCACTTTTTCGCCTACCTTCCTGTATTGGCGTGCGCCCCCAATGTAGATAAGGGGGTTGAAGGCGTCGATGTCAACAGAACCGTAATGTGCAGGGTCTTTCAGCATGTCTGTATCTATGTGCGTTTCCACGATTTCACCAACGAAGTGATTGGTGCGCCCAACAATGCTCCAGTCGGTAAGCCGGCATTCAATGTTGAGCGGACACTCTTTAATGATGGGAGATGCCACCACTTTTGCAGGCATTTTGGTGAGCCCGCTTTGGGTAAACTTATCAATTTCCTTGCCGGAAGTGATGCCGCAAAAATCTGACTCTTCCATGATGTCAACCGTTGCAATGTTGACGGTAAAGTTTTTATTTTTTTTGATGGCTTCACCGGAGAAACCCTTTTGACCAACAGATATTCCGATGCTGGGTGGCAAACTGGTGAGCAGGCTCACCCAGGCAATGGTCACAATGTTTGCATTTTCCATTGTTCCTGTTACGACCAGGGCAACCGGACAAGGAAACATGATCTTTTGGGGTCCGAAAGTGGTTTTCATTTGATTTGTATTTGTGTATGTGTTTAAATGTCTATGTTTTGTGTTTTTTGTTTTTGAGATACTGAATGGATGTTAGATGTTGGAAGTTAGAGGTTAGATTATGTTGATCTGTCCTTTAACTTCTATATCTTTTTTTCCTCAAATTGAAATTCTTTATTCAATCGACAATTGGTAATCGGTAATCGGTAATCAGTATCCCCAGTGTTTTGTTTTTAACTTTGTTACCATTTTCTCTGCTATCCGGAATGCCTTCATTGCTCTTTGGCCTGAGTAATCAGTCAGAAAGCCAATGGCGAGTTCAGGGTCTTGCTCCCATAGCTTCAGCGCCACTTCTTCTATTGCATCCTGCATGGCAAATTGTTCTTCTTCAAAGGGTGCCCATTGTTCTCTTGCCATTGCAACATTTGTTGAATAATCTAGGTCTATGAGGTTTTCGAGTGCGTTAAACAGGTTAAATGCCTGTTGTGGGTCGTAGTTGAAAAAGTCTTCCGGCGGATTGAAGTGAAAGGCTACATCGAGGGCTTGTTCCAGGGGCACATTGGGGTAATAATTTTTTGGTGTCTCATTTATGCCGGCGTACCAGGGTACGAGCACTGAGCCGCAGGGTGCCGCCGTAGTGCGCCATGCCACGGATCCAACAGCAGTGGGCATCCAGTTTCGCAGCTGATAGACGACCAGCTCCTGGGCTGTGCTGCTGCAAATTGCTCCGACACCGGGTTCGTGGTGTGGCGAGGCGTTTTTCGGCATTCCAAGTTGATATGACTTACTGAGTTCCGGTGTTTGTCCTTCAATATGGCCGTGACTGCTCAACATATTGGCCAGGTCGCGGATATCAAATTTACGGTCGGTGTAAATGGCAAATGGCAGCTGCTTTTCAACCGGCAGCTCGATGAGCTCATTGTAAACGAGCGAGTGGCTGAACCATTGACGTGGATCGATGCCATGTTCGTCCATAAAACTGCCTTCCCATGGCTCTCTGTTGAATGCTTCCCTGAAGCTGAACGCTTCTCCTGATGCCGGGTCGTACCAGCCTCTTTCTATGGCATATTCCAGCAGGCCTTCAGAGGCCATCACATTTTCGGTGTCGTTCAGGTCGGCTTCGGGCCCGATGATATGCACATTGGGCAGCAATACGATGGCGTTGTCGGGCACTCGCCGGGCGATCCAGTGCTTGCCGCGGGCCACCGACAGCAGCCAGCCTTCATTGGCATCGGCAATTACATAAGTGCGTCCACTGGCCGCATATCCAAAGTAATTAAGCAGCTCTGCTGCAATTTCAACGCCTTCGCGCGCCGTCGTGGCACGCTGTGCAACCACGCGCCGCAACTTGTAACCTATGCCTCCATCTGTTATAGCTCCGCTGGCTACAAGCTCATCATAAGAATCTTCGCGTGTGGCACAGGCATCCGAAGCAATCGCAACCCCCCATTCGTTGAAATATCCATCCGAAAACTCCGAGCCTGTGTTTGCA
>SKOK01000138.1 GCA_007120085.1 Bacteroidales bacterium
GAAGGAGCTGGCCCTGCGGATGATGCCGTGTACGGTGTATCCTTTTTCGAGGAGAAGTTCGCAGAGGTAACTTCCGTCCTGCCCGGTGATGCCGGAGATGAGTGCGGTTTTGTTCATAATGACAAAATGTTAATGGTTACGGGTTTAGAGTTTGGAGTTTGGAGTTCAGAGTTAGGGGTTGATGAATGATGGGGTATTGGCCGGGCTTGACCGGCCATCAATATTCCCAACAGGATGCTGTAGGAACGACACTAGGGTCGTCCGTCCACATTGCCAGGAAAAATCTTGCATATCATCGAAAATCGTCAATCGCCAATCGTCCGGACGCAGCTTCGCCCCTTCACTCACATCACAGTCGTGAGCGACAAGGCTAAATTAATAAAAAAGGCCGTTCAACAATCAAAATTTTTGAGCTAAGGTCATTGTGATTTGCCGGTCATTTGTGCAATGTATAATTTATTGAATTACAATGAACGACTTGGGAAAGCCCAGGAAACGTTCTGTTCGGATTTCGGCATCGGGGAACAGAACGCGCAGTTCTTTCTTTGTCAGGAGCCGGATTGATTGGCATATCTCCACTGCTTTTTCACGGTTCGGGGTGCGCTTGTACCATCCCAAATTGAAATGTCTGACAAGGAAAACGCGCCAGCTGAGCGGGAGGAATTGAAAAAAGGGAAATAAAAAATGCGGTTCTAATGGGAAGTATCGGTTCGGGGTTTGCAAAAATAATCGTTTGCCAACACGAAGCATTTCAGCAGCCATCATTTTCTGATCCTGCCAGTTGCCTACATGTTCAATCACGGAATTTGAAAAGGCGACATCAAATGACTGGTTTTTAAATTGCTGCATATTGCGGGCGTCGCCTGCCAGAGAAACGATCCCATCAAGTGTTGCCGGTTGTTCAATGTTGTTAAGCAATGTAATCTCATAGTCATGAGGGCCAAAAGTGATTGCTTGATGTTGCCGGGGTTGACTTTTTTCTTTTTTATTGACTAATTTTTCGCTCCGGTCATTCGTATAGCCCATCTGTTGCCAGAACGATTCAGTGCCGCCTGCATCGAGAACTTTCAAAGGTTTTCTGAGTTGTTCGCCAATGAGCAAAAATAGTCTAAAACGCTTTCTGCGTAAGCGATTGGCTGTCGAATTCCGGCGCTGGTTATCTGATATTTTTCTTAACGGCGATTGCACGGCTTGCCTTGTCTTTACTATAAATGCAAAGATAAAGATAATTATTTTCACACAGATTAAAGCATAATAAAACAGACTGTTTTGTAGATGATATATTCTTATTGATTAACTTTACACCGTCATTGATGCCCATTTGAGAGTAACTTATATATCATTGTTTTGGCGAAATATTCAAACAAAAGAAAGCTTAAGGGCAAAGAAAAACCCGAGCCGCAGCCATGGATGTTTTTTTTCTTCTTTGGTACGCTGGTATTGTTTTTATCTGTTTTTTACTTACCCCATGCCATTGACCGGACACTTGCACCAAGGCTTCTGGCCTTATCATCGTTGTTGCTGGTCAGTATTGTTTTAGTGTTCAGAAACCAGCATCTCTTTCACTGGGATTTTTCCATATGGCGCCGTAAGTTGTTCTATTTCTGGATCGCATTTTTTGCTGTAACGGTGTTTTCTGCCTTTTTTGCAAAGAATCCGATGGAGAGCTACTTGTTTATTGTGCGCAACATGCTCTTCGTTATAGGTTTAGCAATTGCTGCACTGATCTTGTTTAATACATCTGAATGGGAAGAAAGACTTTCGAAAATCTATGTGTTAACGGCTGGAGTAGCGCTCCTTATAGGCTTCGTACAGTTTTTTGACAGGGTGTATTTTTCTCCTCTTGAACAGCTGGATGACGGGCGGCCATTGATCTATCTCGTGACAGGCCTGTTTTCACATAAAAACTTTTTCAGCTCAGCACTCATGCTGATGCTTCCCTTTACTGCATTTGGTATTTATGCATTTCGCAAAAAGTGGCGAATCGCTGCTATCATTGTCAGCATCGGCATATTGGTAATGATCCTGATTCTCAAAACCCGTTCAATATGGGTTGGATTCATGGCTGCAGGTTTTGTCACGGTATTGATTTTGCTATTTTATTCGAAGGTCTTCAGGCTTGGAAAAACGTGGCGTATAGTATTGTTATCAGGCTTATTTGCTGGTGTTGCCGGGGTTGTGATGTTATTTAACCTTGGTGATGCATCTGATGAATTTTCTGTTGCGGGCAGGATGCGTTCAATTTTTGACACACAGTCACAACATAATGTCCATCGCTTGTTTATCTGGGAGAAAAGCCTGGAGATTATTAAAGATGAGCCGGTTACAGGTGTAGGCGCCGGTAACTGGATGTTGTATATCCCCAAATACTTTGATCGGAACTTTGAGCATCTTGAGGCACTCGGTTGGCGTCAGCCCCACAATGACTATCTCTGGATAGCATCAGAAAAAGGAGTTGCCGCATTGGTTATTTACATTGCAGCGTTTATTTGCCTCTTGTGGTATTCATTGAAGGTGATAAAGAATAAAGATGATACGATAGGTGTTGACAGCAAAGTACTTGCTTTGCTGCTTGTATCGGGTATAATCACCTTTTTGGCAGACTCCTTTTTTTCGTTTCCCTATGAGCGGATCGATGTGATGGTATTGTTTATGGTTATTGCATCAGCTGCTATCGTTTTGTATCACCGGACTGCGGGCAAAAGGTCTTTTGTTCCGAAAAAGCTTATATTCTTGCCTGCAGGTATTTTGCTCACAGTATTTAGTGCTGTTTATTCGTATCAAAGCATTAACATGGAAAGGGGAATGGGACGTGCGTTAGTGGCGTTGCAGCAAAACAGCTGGGATCAGATGCTTTATCATGCCAATGCAGCCAAAACACCTTTCAGGAGTCTTGGCCCCCACCTTTATCCACCTGAATTCCTTGAGGGGGTAGCCCATCAAAACCAGGAACACTATCGAAGGGCAGTGGCTTCTTTTGAGAAAGCAAGACAACAGGCACCTTACGACATCAGGATATTGCATTTGCTGGGAAGTAACTACAGGCGTGTTGAGCAGCTGGATGATGCTTATGATTGTTTTATGGAGCTGATGCGTATTTATCCGCCCTCACCATCTATCACTGAAGATATTAAAAGGCTCGTTGTAGATTTGTCAGCCCAGCGACAATACCAACAGGCTCATGACTTGTTAACATATATTCCCCGCTGGGAGGATGATGCAGAAATAAGCAGGAATGTGCAGGCACTGGAAACGCTGATGCAACGTGAAGCTGAGAATCAGTAGGCCCAGAGCTTGCCGCGCAGGATCAGCCACAGAGTAATAAAAATTATTTTGATATCCAGGTTGAATGACCAGGTTTCAATGTAGCGCACGTCAAATTTAAACCTGTTCTGGATGTCTTCATTGTTCCTGATCTCCCCCCGAAAACCATTGACCTGTGCCAGCCCGGTGATACCGGGTTTTACCGTATGCCTGAGCATGAAACGTTTCACGAGTTTACGGTATTCCTCGGTGTGCTTCAGCATGTGTGGCCGGGGTCCAACTACCGACATTTGTCCGAAGAGCACATTGAAGAACTGCGGCAGTTCATCCAGGCTGAATTTACGCAGGAAACGCCCGACAGGCGTCACGCGGTCGTCGTTTTCTGTGGCCTGCTGCACATGAGCCAGGTGATTCTTTCGCATTGACCGGAACTTAATGCAGGTAAACGTATTGCCATCCAAAGCTGTACGCGCCTGTCGAAAAAATACTCCTTCCCGCGAACCAAAAAGCGAAATGATATATAACACGGGAATCATCCAGGATAAAACTCCGACAATCACAACCAGGGACAGGAAAATATCAAAAACCCTTTTTATTAGCTGGTTATACCAATAGCTCAAGGGCCCGGGGTG
This sequence comes from Bacteroidales bacterium, assembly GCA_007120085.1. GTDB lineage: Bacteria > Bacteroidota > Bacteroidia > Bacteroidales > UBA7960 > PUPG01. The sequence goes on from SKOK01000138.1 coordinate 3,897, forward strand.
GATTTTGATTACCGGAAGGGCGCCATAGTCAACCAGCTCAGCTGACTTGTATGAAAAGTCACCAAGCTCCGGAACAATGCGCATCTTCACAGGGTAATCGGAAATCGTTTCTACAATATCAGATAATTCTGATGAAGGAATTTTTTCACCGGCCAGGTAAACCTCGTGCACAAGGTTGTTTTCAAAGAAGCTTTTTAATTCCGACCAATGACCAATGATGTGTTTGCTCGGTTTGGGTTCATCATCAAAAAAGCCAAGAAATCGGTATCCGTGCCATTTGTTATTTAAGAAATAATTAGCCAGGGTGTTTGTGTTTTCTGAAAAGCCAATGATGATTACATTCCTGAAATTGAATCCCCATCTGCGATAAAGCAAAAAGGCGTAATAGAGCCCGAATTTCAGGATGAGCAGCGACAGAAAAAACATCGGGAAGAGGTACCTGATGAAGTCCCTCGAATAATATTCCATTGGTGTTAGCTGGAAGAACATCAGGAAGAAAAAGAAAAAGAAAACGATGATCCTGATATATGTAAACAGGATGGATTTCTTTTGTGTGTTGCGGTCGGTTTTATGCGCCCCAAAGGAAAATGCGAGGATCAGCCAGCTTACATTGAGGTAGGAGAAAAAAAGGATGTAGATAGGCTGTAAACAAAACTCTGTGCTGTGCAGCATGCAAAAGCCAATGACGAAAAACAGGTTCAGCAGGATAAAGTCTCCTGTGAGCGATAAAACCGGGATATATCGAGAATATCTTGCAGGCACGGTTCATTGTTTTTTTTGATAGCTCAAAGTTAAAAAAAAAGCCGATGACGTTAATAAATTTAAATATTTTGCAACAATTTTATCGTTTTGATGATTTAAGATTGATCGCAGTTTTTATGTCCATATTAGTGGCAGAATGATGATGCGGGCGATCAGCCGGCTCCTTCATTCTGATTGCCGGAGACATTCATAAACAGCGTTTCATAGCTTTTACATACCTGCTCCCAGGTGTAATCTGCCCTGACTTTTTCAAGGTTTTTTTTGATGAATTCAGAATTTAGTCTGCCGTTGTTGTTGATCTTTTGAATGACATCTGCCACTTCTTTGGTTTCTTTGAAGTAATATGCATTTCCGCCCAGCACTTCGCGATTGAAAGGGTTATCATGGGCGCAGATCAGTGCTGAGGCTGCCATTGCTTCGAGCAGGGAGGGGTTGGTGCCGCCGGCCGAGTGGCCGTGGAAATAGAGGCTGCTGTACCGGCGAAGCTCATCCAGCTTGCTTTTTTCAAAGATACCTCCGGCAAAAATGATTTTTTCTGAAGCATATTTCTTTGTGAGATATCTGCCAAAGCGACCACTGTGGTTGCCAACAATGACCAGTGGCAGAGAAGTTTCTGCCTGTAGCCCTCCTCTTATGATTTCTTCGATGTGGTTGTCGGGCTGCATTCGCGCGATCACAAGGAAATAGCCGTATGGCTTCAGGGCCGGGGCATGACCATCGGTTGTTATCTTGATCGTTGTTGAATCAGCCGGTTTTGTGTCAGGCAGCAATGGGATGTCTGCCCCATAGGGGATGAAGACAGAGTCGGTGGCGTACTC
>SKOK01000072.1 GCA_007120085.1 Bacteroidales bacterium
ACAGGAAGCTGATCGCTTTTGATAAAGTATTTCTGGAACCGGGTCAAAGCAAAACGCTCGATTTTACAATTGCCTACGATGATTTGAAGTTCGTAAACCTTGATTATGAGTGGATAGCTGAAAGAGGCGATTTTGAAGTCCTGATCGGCGGAAAACCTGGCAATATGCTTATGGAGCGTTTCTTTCTGAGCAAGTAATAGTTAAAGCTCGAAGCTCGAAGCTGGAAGCTCGAAGTTGGAAGGGTTTGCGGCAAATAAGCTGGAAATTAGAAATTAGAAATTAGAAATAACATCTAACATCCATTCGCTATCTTAGATGTTAACACAAAACAAAGACATACAATCACATACGCAAATATAAACACATGAAGGTAGAATTGAAGACCGTTGAGTTTGATAATGAGAAATACTTCAAAATCAGCAACCACGATGCGATGCGCCCGTTTTTTATGAGCATCGTGAGCGACGCGAATCACTGGATGTTTATTTCCAGCAACGGCGGCCTTACTGCGGGACGTAAAAATCCTGAATATGCCCTGTTTCCATATTATACCGAAGATATAATCACTGAATCAGCTGACAGTACCGGGAGCAAGACCATATTCCAGGTTCATGCGGCGGAGGATGTGCTGATCTGGGAACCATTTTCCGATCGATTTTGCGGTCATTTCGTGATCAGTCGCAATGTCTATAAAAGCATCTATGGAAATAAAATCATTTTCGAAGAAATAAATCACGATCTTAATCTGGTATTCAGGTATCAATGGAATTCAGGAAAGATATTTGGCTTTATTCGTAAAGCCGAATTGATCAATAACTCAGATACGGAATACAAAATCTCCTTGCTGGATGGCATTCAGAATATCATGCCATATGGAGTGCCTGGAGACCTGCAAAGATCGACCAGCAACCTGGTGGACGCATACAAAAGAAGCGAACTTGAACCCAATTCAGGAATAGGAATCTTTGCTCTCAGTGCCATTATTGTTGACAGGGCCGAACCCAGCGAAGCATTAAAGGCAAACATTGCCTGGTCAACGGGGCTGGATCAGCCAAAACACCTCCTCTCATCATTGCAGCTGAAGAAATTCAGACAAAAAAAGGAAGTAGTTCATGAACATGATGTAAAAGGGGAGAAGGGAGCTTATTTTGTTTCTTCTGACATTAAACTGGCTGCGAAATCAGGAAAAAAATGGAAAATTGTTGCCAATGTCAATCAAAACCACACCCAGATCATCAGCCTTTCGCAGTTAATAATGAAAGACCCGCATCTTGAAAGGAAAATTCAGGACGACATTGACTCTGGCACCCAAAGCCTTATTGAGCTTGTTGCAAATGCTGATGGTCTGCAGTTCACCGCTGACAAACTTAACGATGCCCGCCATTATGCAAATGTGTTGTTCAACATCATGCGCGGAGGCATCTTTGATGCAAATTACCAGATTGACAAAGAAGACTTTGTGAATTACCTGGCAAAGGCCAATAAAGAGGTTGTGTCAAGAAACCAGGATTTTGTCAAAAACCTGGAGGATGCATTCAGCCAGTCTGAACTTAAGGAAAAGTTGTCCGCCACTGACGATGTTGATTTGATCAGATTATCAACTGAGTATTTGCCCTTAAAGTTCAGCCGGCGTCACGGAGATCCCAGCCGGCCCTGGAACTATTTCACTATCAATACCCAAAATGAAAATGATGGCTCCAAAATACTGGACTATGAAGGCAATTGGCGTGACCTGTTTCAAAACTGGGAAGCATTGGCCTTTTCTTATCCCGAATTTATAGAAGGGATGATCTTCAAATTCCTGAACGCTTCAACATTTGATGGCTACAATCCTTACAGGGTGACCAAAGACGGTTTCGACTGGGAAACAATTGAACCGGATAACCCCTGGTCGTATATTGGCTATTGGGGTGATCACCAGGTCATTTACCTGCAGAAGTTTTTGGAGATCATTGAGAAACATCAACCCGGAAAGCTGGCATCCTATCTGGACAAGGACTGGTTTGTTTATGCAGCAGTGCCATACATTATAAAACCTTATGATCAGATACTGAAAAATCCGAAAGATACCATCGCATTTGATCTTCAATGGGATCAAGCCATCAGGAAAAGACGCATGGCCAAAGGTGCTGATGGGGCTTTGCTGACTGATAGCAGCAAGGATATCTATCACGTTAATTTTCTTGAGAAGATGCTGGCAACAGTACTAGCAAAAATATCAAACCTTATACCTGGAGCAGGCATCTGGCTGAATACCCAGCGGCCTGAATGGAACGATGCCAATAATGCACTGGTGGGTAATGGTGTCTCGATGGTTACGCTATACTACCTGCGCCGTTTCATGAAGTTTTTTGAGCAGATTTTATCCGGTTACGAAATGGAACAGGTTAAAGTGTCGAGTGAACTGATCGAATTTTATCATAGCATCCGGGAAACACTTTATCAGTTCAGCCCCTTGCTTGCAAAAAGCATCTCCGATACTGATAGAAAAGTTATTCTTGATCAATTAGGAACTGCGGCTTCGGAATACCGGCAGCATATTTATAAAAGCGGGTTTTGGGGTAAGAAAAGAAGTATTTCAGTTTCAGGCCTGAAGAGATTTACGGCAGCATGTCTTGACTATATTGATCATTCCATCCGCGCAAATAAAAGGGCTGACAGTCTCTACCACGCTTATAACCTGATGTCTGTGAAAGACTCAATCGTTTCTGTTGCTCATCTTGATGAGATGCTGGAGGGGCAGGTTGCTGTTTTGAGTTCCGGCTATTTGCAGGCAGAGGAAGCTCTTGAGGTGCTGGATGCTTTGAAAAACAGCGCTTTGTTCAGGGCTGATCAGTATAGTTATATCTTGTATCCGAACAAAAAGCTATCCGGATTCCTGGAAAAAAACAACATCTCTGCATCTGATATTTCTTCATCTGACCTGATCAAAAAACTGCTTGCCGACGGTAACAATGAAATCGTTGAGCAGGACATGCTGGGTGGTTATCATTTCAATGGCAATTTTAAGAATGCTGCTGACCTTGAGCTTGCTTTGAATCAGCTTGAAACGGATGAATACAAAGAGCTTGCAGCAAAAGAAAAAGAGCTATTGCTTGAGCTATTTGAAAAGGTGTTCAATCACAAGGCCTTTACCGGGAGATCTGGTACCTTCTTTGCTTACGAAGGCCTGGGCTCCATTTACTGGCACATGGTGTCGAAACTGTTGCTGGCCACACAGGAAAGTTGTTTGAAAGCCATTGAAAATAAGGCAGATCCAGTTATTGTGGGCAAGCTGCTGGAACATTATTATGAGATTGATGCCGGGATTGGCGTTCATAAATCACCGGAACTGTATGGTGCATTTCCGACCGATCCCTATTCGCATACGCCGCAGCACCGTGGCGCCCAGCAACCCGGTATGACAGGTCAGGTAAAAGAAGACATCCTCGCTCGCTTCGGGGAGTTAGGTGTTTATGTGAAAAACGGACAGCTGGGGTTTAATCCTGTATTGCTCAGAAAAGATGAGTTCTCTGAAGAGATACGGTATTTTACATACCTGAACATTCGGAATGAAGAGAAAAAAATTCAGCTAAAGTCAGATTCACTGTGCTTTACGTACTGCCAGGTTCCGGTGATCTATCAAGTGTCGGCGCAAGAAAGTGTCACGGTGATCTTTGAAAATGGCAGCTCAAAGGATTATGACTCATTGCAGTTAGATCGTGATTTAAGTAAAAAGATATTTGAACGTACTGGTGAAATCAGCCAGATAATCGTAGGTGTTCGCGATACCCATCTCAGATAAGAGGAATGTAAGCTGACCAAAGAAGATTTTATCGACAAAGAGAAAAAGAGTGAGTTGATCAATCGGGGAGTTGGAAAACCGTAGCATATGTCATTAAAAAAGAGTACTTTTGCACCTCTTTTTTTAATTTCAAAACGTTACATGCAACAAATTCGAAACATCGCTATCATCGCTCACGTTGACCATGGGAAAACTACCTTGGTCGATAGAATTCTTCACCAGGTGAAACTTTTTCGCGACAACCAGGATATGGGTGAACTCATCCTTGACAGCAACGACCTGGAGCGTGAACGTGGCATTACAATACTCGCCAAAAATGTGTCAGTCCGTTACAAGGACGTCAAAATTAATATCATTGATACACCCGGGCACTCCGATTTTGGCGGGGAGGTTGAGCGCGTGCTCAACATGGCCGATGGGGTCCTGCTGGTTGTTGATGCCTTCGAGGGGCCGATGCCACAAACCCGCTTTGTGCTGGAAAAAGCCATTCAACTCAACAAGAAACCCATTGTTGTCGTCAACAAGGTTGACAAGCCAAATTGTGATCCGGATGCTGCACAGGAAGCTGTTTTTGACCTGATGTTTTCGCTTGGTGCCAGCGAGGATCAGCTTGACTTCCCAACGGTTTTTGGCTCTGCAAAAAATGGCTGGATGTCGGACGACTGGCAAAAGGAAACTGAGGATGTGAGTCATTTGCTGGATGTCATCCTGAACCATATTCCTCCTCCGGCCACTCCTGCCGGCAACTTGCAAATGATGATCTCCTCGCTTGATTACTCGTCCTATACCGGACGTATTGCCGTTGGACGTATCCTGCGTGGCAGCATACAGGCTGGCATGAACATATCTTTGGTAAAAAGGGATGGCCGTGTTGAGAAATCAAAGGTCAAAGAGCTTTACATCTTTGAGGGGCTTGGTAAAGAGCGTATCAAGCATGCCATACAGGCTGGAGAAATATGCGCCGTGCTTGGTCCTGAAGGGTTTGATATCGGCGATACCATTGCCGATTATGATGATCCTGAGACACTTGTGCCAACGGCTGTTGATGAGCCTACAATGAGTATGTTGTTTACCATCAACAATTCGCCCTTCTTTGGAAAAGAGGGTAAGTTTGTGACCTCCCGCCATTTGCGTGACAGGCTGTTCCTGGAGACTGAGAAAAACCTTGCCCTGCGGGTTGAGGAGTCTGGCTCACCTGATGCCTACATCGTTTATGGTCGCGGAATATTGCACCTGGCCATCCTCGTTGAAAACATGCGTCGCGAAGGCTATGAGCTGCAGCTTGGCCAACCCAAAGTGATCGTGAAAGAGATCGACGGCATCAGGTGTGAGCCCATTGAAGAACTGACGGTCAATGTATTGTCGGATTTCTCCGGCAAGGTGATTGAACTTGTATCCGCACGCAAAGGCGAACTGGTAAGCATGCAAAACAAACTTGACAGAACCAGCATGGTGTTTAACATTGCTTCACGCGGCTTAACAGGCTTGCAAAATAACCTCATGACAGTTACTGAAGGGGAAGCCGTGATGGCACATCGTTTCACCGGCTTTGGGCCATGGAGGGGGGAGATCGGCGGTCGCCGCAATGGATCCTTAATTGCCATGGAAACCGGCACAGCCATTGCATATTCCATTAACAGGCTGCAAGACAGGGGCACATTCTTTATCCATCCCAATGAAAA
>SKOK01000149.1 GCA_007120085.1 Bacteroidales bacterium
AAAAGCAGAATTTGTTGAATCGATTGGTCTGAATCCCAAAACAGGGAAATTCAATACCGTTATTCCTTATAAAGAAAGCAGAGCCAAGCCAAAGAATCGAACCGGATGACGAAATCCATATTTTAGGGACTGAAAATGATTTATCCATAGTGCATCATCAACAGGTCAAAGACAAAAAACATTAAGGAGGAAATCATCATGAAAATTAGTTTGAAAATATTCAGTGTGTTTATAGCGCTCATCTGTTCACTGTCTCTATTATCTTGCAGCAAATCTAATTCTACGGAGCCAGATATGGTGACTGATTACTCAATAAAAGAACACTGGTTGGCGCTGCCTGCCAACATCACCAAAGAGGTCGATGTTTTCTACGCTTACCCTACAGCCTGGTATAAAGAAGATCCGTCCGAACCCGACTTCTGTGCAGGGGAACTAATTTGTTTGAAAGTCGAAAGGCATGGGTGGTGCACCAGTGTTTGGCCAGATCGCAGGCCCCTGCCGTTTTGAACCATCATATTCACCAAACCGGGGTTCCATCCGGTCTTATACTCAATTCGCTCGCTTTCAATGATCTTTCCGGAGATCAGTTCGGTTATATTGACAGGCAATGACATATCTTTTAATTAAGCGTTGCAGTTTATATTAACTAACTGGACTCCTGGCAATGCATTGACTGACTTGATTCATTTTTCAATCAAATCAATCACAAAAAGGGCGAAATGTTCTAATACTTGAGCAACGGGGTAATCACGCAAACCGCTCCCCCTTCTGCAGCTTGATATCATTGACAAACTTACGGATCTGCTGCTCCTGCGACTTTTTGCAGATCAGCAGCGCATTGTCTGCCTCCGAAACAATGTAATCATCCAGCCCCTGGATCACCACCAGCTTGTCGTCGGGAACGTTGATGATGCAGTTCTTGCTGTCGTAAAGCATCGCATGTTTGCCTACCACCGCATTGCTGTTTTCATCCTTCGGGCGTGCATCAAAGAGCGAACCCCAGGTGCCAAGGTCTGACCAGCCCAGGTCCGATACGAAAACGTAAACATTCTCAGCCTTTTCCATGATGGCATAGTCGATGGAGATGCTCTTGCAGGCAGTGTAGGCAACGTCTATGTAGCTTTGCTCCTCGGGCGTGTTGTATTTGCCGATGGCCTCACGAAAGATGAAGCTGATCTCCGGCTGGTATTGCTCAAAGGCACTAATGATGGCCTCGCACGACCAGGCAAAAATCCCAGCATTCCACAAGAAGTCGCCACTCTCGAGAAACGAAAGAGCAAGCTTGTGATCGGGCTTTTCCGTAAAGGTCTTCACCTTTTTCAGACGTTCATCATCAGGGAAGCGCGTATCTTCGTCGAATTGAATGTAACCGTAACCTGTATCAGGCCGGCTGGGCATGATGCCCAGCGTAAACAGCCGGTACTCTTTTGTGCAGGCTACAAAAGCCGCATTGATGATATCGTGAAAAACGGTTTCTTTAAGAATGATATGATCAGAGGGTGCAACCACCACGTTGGCTTTGGGGTTCAGGTCATATATTTTGTAACAGGCATAAGCTATGCAGGGAGCAGTGTTTTTTCGTGCAGGTTCGCAGATAACGCCTGCATCACCCAGCTCAGGAACCTGTTCGAGCACCAGTCGTTTATACCTTTTGTTGGTGACAACATAGATGTTCTCCGGATGACATACGCCTAAAAAGCGCTCATAGGTTTGTCGCAGCAGCGATTTACCAGTTCCCAGGATATCAATGAATTGTTTGGGGCGCGATTCCCGGCTCATGGGCCAGAAGCGTTCGCCAACGCCGCCTGCCATGATCACTACATAGTTGTTTTTGTCCATTATGGTTTGGTTTGGTCAGTATGTATTTGATGATTTTCTGAAACACCTTGTTGCCCGGTCGCCGGCAACGGCTTCACGCGCGCCAGATGGCTGATCAGGTAACGCCGTTTGCTGTCAACACACAGGCAACGATACCTCGTACGCACTTTTTCCTCCTTCACGAAGGTGCGGCCATTCATTGTTTGAAACACCACGTCACGGGGTAACTCATCGAGGAAAGGCCACCCAATAAAGGCATTATCACCGTCAAATTTGGCCAACGCCATCGACAAGGCAATGTCAGCCATACCCGTAGCCTTCACACGGTAAGAATAAGCTGTCAGTTCATTTTCCAATGAAGCGTGAAACATGCCGTCCTGGACAGCCTTACGAACAAGGGCACCAAATTGCTGCTTCCACTCCTTGCCGTGTGGCCTGACACGGTGGCCGCATTGTTCATAAACAAAAAAATGGGAAAGTTCGTGCAGAAAAACCAGCAGAAATGAATATTTGTTGAGGCTGCCGTTTACGGTGATGGTGTGGGAACGTTTCGCATTGCCCGGCTTGAAGTCACCAAGCTTGCTGATGCGATTGCGCGTAATGATCAGGTGAATGCGATGCTCTTTTAAAAGTTCCAGCACCGGCTCAACAGCTTCCGCAGGAAGATAGCTTCCTAATAATTCTTTTTCTGTTGGCCGCATAGAAAAGCTTTTGTTTTCGGCATCAAAAATAATAAAAATACGCTTACGCAGAAGCAAGATTACAGTGGTCAATAAGAAATATTTAGCACAGGACAAGCATTTTCACCATCTGCAAAACCCAAAATAATGCGTAATTTAGCCACACAAAATTTAGCCAATGCAAGTCTTACATCACATAGGCAAATACCTCATACTGGTCTGGATCGTCTTGCAGCGCCCTGAGAATGCATCCATCTACCGGCGCCAGATCATCAACGAGATGGATAAACTCGGGCTGAACAGCCTCGGCATCGTGGCCATCGTTTCGGTATTCATGGGCGCCGTGGTAACCATACAAACCGCCTTCAACACCGATCACCCCATGCTGCCCATCTATGCCGTCGGCTTTGCCACACGCCAATCCATCATCCTGGAATTTTCGCCCACAGTAATCAGCCTTATCCTCGCCGGGAAAGTAGGGTCACAGATCGCATCTGAAATAGGCACCATGCGGGTTACCGAACAAATTGACGCCCTGGAGATCATGGGTGTGAATGCCGCAGGATACCTCATCCTGCCCAAGGTGATCGCCGCCATGATCATCAACCCCGTGCTCATTATCATCAGCATGTTCCTTGGCATATTTGGCGGATACCTGGCCTGCTTCATTACAGGTGTTGAACCACTCAGCAATTTCCTTTATGGCATCCTGTTTGAATTCTCACAATTCGACGTGCTGTATGCCATCATCAAAACAGTCGTCTTTGCCTTCATTATTACAACCGTGTCAGGCTATTTTGGTTTTTACACCAAAGGGGGCGCCCTCGAAGTGGGCAGGTCAAGCACCACAGCCGTGGTTGTCAGCAGCATCTTCATCATCATCTTCAACCTCATACTCACACAAATCCTTTTGGTATGATCAGGACGGAAAACATATACAAGTCATTCCATGACACGCCTGTGCTGAAGGATGTGAGCCTGGTTTTCAAAAAAGGACAGACAAACCTGATCATCGGACAGAGCGGATCAGGCAAAACGGTGTTGATGAAGTGCCTGGTTGGTCTTTTGAATGCAGATGCAGGTAATATTTTTTATGATGACAGGAATTTCTCTGCGATGCGCTTCAGGCAACGAAAGGTGATCCGGAAGGAACTCGGTATGCTGTTCCAGGGCAGTGCCTTGTTTGACTCCATGACGGTCGAGGAAAACATCATGTTCCCGCTCGATATGTTTACCACCATGACGAGAAAAGAAAAACAAAAAAGAGCGCAGTTTTGCCTGGATAGAGTAAATTTGCACAATGTTGAACACCTGCTGCCGGCTGAATTAAGCGGCGGGATGAAAAAGCGCGTGGCCATAGCACGGGCCATCTCAAACAAACCGAAGTACCTTTTTTGCGATGAGCCCAACTCCGGTCTGGACCCGCCCACAGCCATCCTGATCGACAAACTCATCAGCGAGATTACCAGGGAGCTGAACATCACCACGGTGGTCAACACACACGATATGAACAGCGTAATGGAGATCGGCGACTTTGTCGCGTACATATACAAAGGTCAGCTCTGGTGGACAGGCGACCGGCACACAATATTGCACACCAGCAATGCTGAGCTGAACAGTTTCGTTTATGCTACAGAACTTATGCGAACCATAAAAAGCGAAGATCATTAAAGAAAGACCATGATACTATTCATAAAACTGATCAGGGAGAGCGCTATTTTTGCCATTACCTCGGTGCTGGCCAACAAATTGCGCACGATGCTTACCTTGCTGGGCATCACCATCGGCATCTTTGCCATCATCAGCGTATTCTCTGTCGTTGATTCGCTCGAAAGACAGATCCGTAACAGCATCGCCGCCCTGGGCGACAATGTGGTGTACATACAAAAATGGCCGTGGGGTGGCTTTGAAGGCGAATACCGCTGGTGGGACTACATGGGCAGACCTGTCCCCCAGCTGAACGAACTTGAAGAGATACAGCGCCGTGCCGGCACCGTAGAAGCCGCAGCTTTCATTGTCAACACCTCCCGGCGGGTGGAATACCTGACCACCAGCATCAACAACGTTTCCATCGTTGGCGTAACGGCTGACTACGACCAGGTAAGAAACTTTGACCTGCACGCAGGGCGCTATTTCACAGCCATGGAATCGGCTGCCGCACGTAATGTGGCAATTATTGGCTATGACCTGGCACAAAATCTTTTTGTTGATGTTGATCCCATCGGCAAAAGTGTTAAAATGTTTGGACAAAATGCGATCATCATTGGCGTTTTCCAGAAAGAAGGCATGGGTGGCTTCGGCGAAAGCGTTGATAGCCAATTGATCATCCCCGTAAGCTATCTCAGCCAGTTTATCAATGTGAACCAGGAACGTTTCGGACCGATGATCATGGCGAAAGGCCGGCCCGGCATCAGCAATGAAGAGATGATTGACGACCTCACCGGCGTGATGCGTGCCATCAGAAGGCTGCCCCCGATGGCCGACAGCAACTTCGCCCTCAACGAAACCAGCCTGCTGTCAGAAGGCTTCGACGGCTTGTTTGCCATCATCAACATGGCCGGGTGGATCATCGGGGGGTTCTCTATCCTGGTCGGCGGTTTTGGCATCGCCAACATTATGTTTGTCAGCGTGCGTGAAAGAACCTCCATCATAGGAATACAAAAAGCCCTTGGTGCCAAAAACTATTTCATCCTCTGGCAGTTCCTGTTCGAAGCCGTGATGCTAAGCCTTATGGGCGGCGCCGTGGGTCTGCTGCTCGTATTTACAGGCACCGCCATCGTTTCCAGCGTCTTCGATATCGATTTTCTGCTGAGCGCTTCCAACATTTTACTGGGGATAAACGTTTCAGCTATCATAGGACTTGTGTCAGGCTTTCTGCCCGCCTGGAGCGCAGCACGACTCGACCCGGTGGTGGCAATTCGAAGCACAGGTTAATGTGCAAATGTGCAGATGTGCAGATGTGCAGAT
>SKOK01000019.1 GCA_007120085.1 Bacteroidales bacterium
AGTCCGTTAAGTCCCGTAGGGACGATATATATCAAGCGTTTCATAGCCAGCACACATTTTTTCCCGGACAGCAGTGATTATCAATCACAACCCAACAACCAGAAACCAGAAACCAGAAACCAGAAACCATGAACCCGTAACCATAAACCTATATTATTCCTTCATCCAGTATGTCGTGAAGGTGCACTACGCCTTTATAATCGTCATTATCAACAACGAGCAGTTGTGTGATGTTATTTTGCCGCATCAATTGCAGGGCATCAACTGCCAGGGTTTGGCTGCTGATGGTTTTTGGGTTTGCCGTCATGATGTCTTTGGCCTTTACTGTTGACAGGTCTTGTCCTTTTTCGAGCATACGTCTGAGGTCACCATCGGTAATGATGCCCAACAGTTTATTGTTGTTCATCACAGCTGTTACGCCGAGCATTTTCCCCGAGATCTCAATGATGAGTGTTTTGATGTCGTCGTTTAAATCCACGGCAGGTCTGGCATTTTTCGGATACAGGTTTTCTGCTTTCATGTAAAGCTGTTTCCCCAGCGAACCGCCCGGATGATATCTTGCGAAATCCTGTGCTGTAAAACCGCGGCACTGAAGGAGAGCCATGGCAACGGCATCGCCCATAACGAGCTGTGCAGTGGTGCTGCATGTTGGTGCCGGATTGCCTGGGGTTGCCTCTTGTTCAACGGTGGTGTTGATGATGATGTCAGATTGTAATGCCAGGAATGAGTTTGTATTCCCCACCATGCCGATCAATGCGGCGCCAAGACTTTTTAACATCGGCGTCAGCACTTTAATTTCAGGGGTATTGCCACTGTTGCTTATGCAAACAACCACATCCTCCTTCTGTATGATGCCAAGGTCGCCGTGAATGGCATCTGCGGCGTGCATAAATATGGCTGGTGTGCCGGTAGAATTAAACGTGGCAACAATCTTGGCCGCGATGCTTGCACTTTTCCCGATCCCTGTTATAACGACTCTTCCCTTGCAATTGAAAATGAGCTCCACGGCCTTAGCGAATTCATCATCAATATAATCTTTAAGTCTTTTTATCGCAATATACTCATCTTCTATAGTGGATAATGCAATATGTTTAATGGCTTCAAAGTTTTTCTCCATTATATTATTGAAAAAAGAGTTGTTTATAAGTAATAATAGTACTAAATTTACATTACAAACCTACGAGATTTTTCTCAATAATGGTTGAAATCTTAGGTTATTCATACGTGTATTTGTTTTATGTTCTTTAGATTGAGGGGTTTATCTCAACTTTAAGTAGTAATTGATTTTTATAAGATATGTCATGGAGGTAACAGCAGATGTTTCTTTGCGTGAACTGTTGAAGCAGATTTTTGGTTACGGTAATTTCAAGGGTGATCAGGAAGCGATTGTCAGAAGCTTGCTTGATGGTAACGATTCATTTGTGATTATGCCCACGGGAGGCGGCAAGTCTATGTGCTACCAGCTTCCTGCCTTAATTGGCAGTGGTACTGCCATCATTGTTTCGCCTTTGATTGCCCTGATGAAAAACCAGGTTGATGCCATTCGCAATTTTGCTTCATACGATGGCATTGCGCATGTGTTGAATTCTTCGCTAAGTCGTGCAGAGGTACTGCAGGTGAAGAGCGACCTGAGCAGCGGTCTTACAAAATTACTGTATGTGGCGCCAGAGTCACTCACAAAGGAGGAGAACGTTGCCTTCCTTAAAACCCTTGATATTTCATTTTTTGCTGTTGATGAGGCCCATTGCATTTCCGAATGGGGGCATGATTTCCGGCCAGAGTACCGCAGGTTGCGTCCGATCATTGATGCCCTCGAGAAAAAGGTTCCCGTGATAGCCCTGACGGCCACGGCAACACCCAAGGTGCAACAGGATATCCAGAAAAACCTGGGTATGATGAACTCCCAACGATTCATCTCCTCCTTTAATCGTCCTAACCTTTATTACGAAATTCGGCCCAAAACAAAAAACATCACTCGCGACATCATTCGCTATGTGAAGTCGCAGGAGGGTAAGTCGGGTATCATTTACTGCCTGAGCCGGAAAAAAGTGGAAGAACTGGCAGCGACATTGCAGGTCAATAATGTCAGAGCCCTTCCGTATCACGCCGGATTAGATTCTCCCGTAAGGGTTTCCAACCAGGATCAGTTTCTGATGGAAGACGCTGAAGTGATTGTGGCCACCATTGCATTTGGGATGGGGATCGATAAACCAGATGTACGCTATGTGATCCATCACGACATCCCCAAAAGTCTTGAAGCCTATTACCAGGAGACAGGCAGGGCCGGTCGCGACGAAGGGGAAGGCAACTGCATCGCATTCTATTCGTATGAAGACATCCAGAAAATGGAGAAATTTCTGAAAGGGAAACCTGTTGCAGAACAGGAGATTGGCATGCAACTGCTGATGGAAACCGTTGCCTATGCAGAATCTTCCATTTGCCGGCGAAAAACACTGCTGAATTACTTTGGTGAGATTTATGAAAAAGAAAATTGCGGATCTTGCGATAATTGTTTAAATCCGAAGGAAAAATTTGAAGGAAAAGAATATATTTGCCAGCTGTTAGAAACTGTTTTGGCAGTAAAAGAGATTTTTAAACCTAAACATGTAATAAACGTACTTATGGGCAAAAGTACCGCTACCGTCAAATCTTGCAAGCATAACAAGTTAGAGGTTTTTGGAAAGGGTGCCGACTATGACCAGAAATTCTGGTATGCCGTTTTGCGCCAGTCCTTGATTGAAAGGTTACTTGAAAAAGATATTGAGGATTATGGGACACTGAAACTTACCGATGACGGCAAGGCTTTTCTTGAGAACCCGAAATCGGTGATGATGAGCAAAGACCACGATTATGAGAATCCTGAGGAGGGTGAGGCACTTTCCGGGATGGTGCAGAAAACGAGTGCCACCGATAAGGTGCTTTTTGCGCTTTTAAAAGATTTGCGGAAACAAATCGCGCGCAAGCATAACCTGCCACCTTTTGTAATCTTCCAGGATCCGTCTCTTGAGGACATGGCCATACAGTATCCGGTCAAAATTGACGAGCTAAAGCAAATTACCGGTGTAGGATCTGGCAAGGCTGAGCGATTCGGCCGGCCATTCATTGAGTTGATTTCAAGATATGTTGAAGAAAATGAGATCGAACGGCCAATGGATATGGTCGTTAAATCCGTTGTTAATAAATCCGGACTGAAAGTTTATCTCATCAGAAACATTGACCGCAAGGTTTCGCTCGAAGACCTTGCTGATGCAAAAGGGATTGATTTTGATGAGCTCCTTCACGAACTGGAAAGCATCGTAGCATCCGGAACCAAGATCGATATCCGATACTATATCAATGAAGTAGTGGATGTTGACAAACAGGAGGAAATATTTGATTATTTTAAGACTGCCGAAACCGATTCATTTAAAGATGCCCTTGAAGAGCTTGGTGAAGATGACTTTACGGAAGAAGAAGTCCGGCTGATGCGTATCCGTTTTATGTCCGAAATGGGGAACTAACTGCTGGGTCATGGCTCACAGTTCATGGTTACGGGTTCATCGTATCCATATCCCAGGTTACTGAAACCGGCTCTTGATCACCTGCTTTACAGGTTCAGTCAGTTTTGTTTTTCAACGCTGGTTTTTGTACAGATTAAATTGATTATGTTTGGATTAGATAGATTAATCATTTTTTTATAATTATTTAATTAGAAGATGGCAAAGCAGAAAGTTTATTCGGTTGGGATAATCATCAACATTGTGCTGTTTGTTGGGTTGGTGGTATTGTATGTCTTGCATTTCCGTGGTGGTGATGGAGAGGTGCTGGAGGGTGCACGACCTGCAGTGGCTGTTGAGCGACAGCTGGATCAGGTTGGCAAGCTGATCGCCTTTGTTGATAATGAGATATTGATGGAAGACTATAAACTGGCTGTAAAGATGCGCACAGACTTTGAGGCCGAACAACGCCGGCTTGAGAACGATCTGGACAGGCGGCAGCGCAACTTCCAGGTTGAGGTGGAACGTTTTCAGCGCGACATAGAACGGGGACACGTTACCATGGAGCAGGCGCAAGTGCTGGAGCAGGAGCTGATGCGGCAACAACAGGATCTTTATCAGCTGAGTGATACTTATCGTGACCGCCTGGCGAGAAAGGAGTTTGAGATGAACAGTGAACTGCTTGACAATATCAGGGACTTCCTGGATCGTTATAATGAGGATAAAGATTTTGATTTCATTCTTGGTTATGCACGGGGAGGAGGCATACTTCATGCCAATGAAGCCCACAATATCACCGATGAGGTATTGAGGTTGCTCAATGAGGAGTATGAGCAAACGCTCAATTGATTACTGGTTTTTGTATTTTAAGATTTCTTCGGTAAAGTACTCCAGGTTCACTCCGGCATCGGCAAACATTTTTTCGGATTCCTGGCCGGAGTGATATTTTTTCTCACACACAACACGTTTGATTCCACAGTTGATAATCAGCATTGCACATACGCGGCAGGGGGTCATCCTGCAGTAGAGTGTTGCCCCTGAAATGCTGATGCCGAGCCGGGCTGCCTGGCAGATGGCATTCTGTTCGGCATGCACGGTGCGCACACAATGCATGGTGGTGTGTCCGTCTTCGTGCAAGACCTTTTTCATCTGGTGTCCGGCATCATCACAGTGGGGCAGTCCGATAGGGGATCCAACATACCCGGTAACAAGTATTTGCCTGTCGCGAGCGATCACGCAGCCGCTGCGCCCGCGATCACATGTGGCTCGCTTGCTTACAGTGTGAGCAATTTCCATGAAATATTCGTCCCAGCTCGGCCGGCGGTAGGCATCATCATTCATCTTACTTGCTCTTGAATTTTATGGCGTTGAGAAAGTCTTCCACGCTGCGGTGCAAATTAAGGATGTTGCTGTTGTTTACGATCACAAAGTCGGCCACATGGATACATGCCAAAATACTTTGATTATTGGGGTCTGTCGAATGCATCTCCCTTTCTTCGTTCTGCATGAATTTGTGGTATGATACCTGGTCGGTTTCAGAGTTCCTGCTTCGAATGCGTTTGTATCTCAGCCGTGCTTCTGCATCCACGGCCAGCAGATAAAAACCTTCATGCTGCCGCAGGTTGCGGATCTCTTCGGGATTTCTTATGCTTTCAATGATGCTGTTTTGGCCATTTTTCTGTGC
The DNA here is from genome assembly GCA_007120085.1 of Bacteroidales bacterium. GTDB lineage: Bacteria > Bacteroidota > Bacteroidia > Bacteroidales > UBA7960 > PUPG01. The sequence continues at coordinate 5,161 of SKOK01000019.1, forward strand.
TTCTTTGAAAAGCTCTTCAACAAGATGGGAGGGGCCGTGTTCGGCCCTCAGGCTGTTGGCAATGTTTGTTAGCGTATCCCTGTTCACGGGCATGTTTCGGTTTTCAAGCTCTTTGCGCAAGTAATCCCTTACCGAATAATGCCTGAAGCCCTTATTGGTAACAAGGTAATCAACAACTGTGCCTTTTCCCGCACCCAACGTGCCTGTTATACCTATTGTAATCATGATAATTTTTTAGTAAAAGTACAAAAATTTTATTTCCTAAAAAGAAAAAGCCCCGTTTGAATAAACGGAGCCTTGCAGGCTTTTGAAAAGTTAATGAATTTCAGGCTTCCTTTTTTACATTGATTGCCTTTTTCCCCCTTTCATCTTCAGAGTATTCAAAATTAACACGGTCATCGTTGGCAATGGGGTCCAACAAGCCTGTGTGGTGTACAAATACATCTTTCTCCGTCTTTTCATCGATGATAAATCCATACCCCTTTTTCTCATTAAAAAACTTAACGGTACCGGTTTCCATAATTCGTGTTTTTAGTGGTAAATTTGGTGAACATTCAAAAATACGATATTTTTTAACAAAAACAATATTTTTTCAAAAAAAATCCAAACAACAAGTGGATTTTTAAGGTTGAACAAGCCGTAAAGGGAGGGTTTTGGAGAAAAATACCGGTGGATAGCTGCAGGTTTCTCAATTTTGCAAGCAGAGAGTCAGGGTTAAACAGACTATCCACCGGTACTGTAAAGGTAAGGCTTTTTTTTAATATAGAGCCACTTCCTGAAGCAACTGTCTTGGATTTTGAAGCAGCAGGGGATTTTTGTCAGTATGAATGAGTCCGGCAATAGACAGACTATGTGCACCAATGATCTCCTGTCCTGCTGAGTTTGTGGTTTTCGTAATCAGCAAAGAGCCTGCCTTGATAACAAATGAAGGAACACTTTCTGTAACCCGCAGAAGCTCGTCTTTTGCTGCTTGCAGATTTTCATTGCTGCATTTGCCTGTATTGAAGCAAGTTCTGATCTCCCTGATGCGATCATATACGTCATCCAGCGTAATGTCATCCGCTGACCTGGTCATATGTTGATTAATTCCCGTATGGCTTTTCTCCCTTTCGCAAAACTCAAATCCTGTTGTTCTCAAAAGTTCAATGACCGCATCCTGGCATTCTTTAACAATTTTGTCAGTTGTGGTTTCAAAATAAGAAACAACGGGCACGTGCCGTTTTAACTTTCTTTTCTTGTAGTCTGTATTTATTGAGTTGAAAGAAATGTATTCGTTGAAAGAGTTCTGCAGGATGTATATCTGGTCTCTGAGTCTGCTGATCTCTTCGGCATGCTTTTTCTCAAGTTTATTGATTTTTTTCTCGTAATACTTGTAGTATTGCTTCATGAACTTGTTCTGCGGACCAGCCGCCACCAGCCGCTGTCCCTCTTCCGTGTCAGTGAACTGTTCGAAATTGGCGATAAACTTTTCGGCCAGGTCGTTTGCCTGTTTCATGTAGGCTGTTTCGTACTTCCAGGTGTTTTTTGGATTCAATATTTGCGGGTCCACCCCTTTTATTCTTTTCGGTATCATCAGTCCGAACGGTGCAAGCTCTTGAACTTCAGTATTGTCAAGAGACCCGTCGAGGATGGCGTTGATGATGCGGCGAGTACTGTCGATATCGATTCGTTTACCAATGCCATAGGGTCCACCGATCCAGCCAGTGTTGACAAGGTATGCGGTTGCCCCGTGTTCCTTCATTTTGCGGGCAAGCTCCTGGGCATATATTGTTGGATGAAGCAACAGGAAAGCAGCTCCAAAAGCTGACGAGAAGGTGGGCAGCGGTTCTTTGACACCTCTTTCAGTGCCGGCCAGTTTGGCAGTGTAGCCACTAAGGAAATAATACATGGCCTGGTCCCTGTTTAAGCGGGCAACCGGCGGGAGAATGCCAAAGGCATCAGCCGTCAGGAAGATGATCTTTTTAGGATGTGTCCCTTTAGACACAGGCTTTACTATGTTTTTAATGTGATAAAGGGGGTAGGAAACCCTTGTGTTCTCTGTCTTGCTGGTGTTGCTAAAGTCCACCTCCCCGCTATTGGAGTCAAAAACCACATTTTCCAGCAAGGCATCACGGCGGATGGCATTGTAGATGTCAGGTTCTTCCTCCTTGCTGAGATTGATGCACTTGGCATAACAGCCCCCTTCAAAATTAAAGATACCATCATTATCCCAGCCATGCTCGTCATCACCAATGAGGTAGCGGTTAGGGTCGGCCGACAAAGTTGTTTTTCCTGTGCCCGACAGCCCGAAAAATATGGCCGTGTCGCCACTTTTTCCCATATTGGCCGAACAGTGCATCGCAGCAATGCCCTCCAATGGCAGGTAGTAATTCATTACTGAGAAAAAACCTTTTTTGATCTCCCCTCCATACCAGGTACCACCCACAACCGCGTGGTGCTCCTTCAGGTTGAACGCGACATATACATCAGAGTTCAGGCCCTGCTCAACCCAGTCTTTGTTGACCGTTTTGCAGGCATTCAGCATCACGAAGTCTGGCTCAAAATTTTCGAGCTCCTCGTCGGAAGGCCGGATAAACATATTCTTTACAAAGTGTGCCATCCAGGCTACCTCCGTGATTACACGTATTTTGATACGTGTGTTTTCATTGGCACCGCAGTAAGCGTCCATTACATAAAGCCTTTTCCCGTGAAATTGCTGTATGGTATTCTCCTTAAGCGATTGCCAAACTTCATCGGATATGGCCTTGTTATCAGAACGGTTTTTGCCGTCGGCCCACCAGATGTTATCCTGGGAACTGTCTTCGCGCACAATGTATTTGTCCTTCGGTGACCGGCCTGTGAAAATGCCTGTGTCAACGGCAACGGCGCCGGTGTCGGTTACAAATCCTTTTTCAAAACCTTCAAGTGCCGGATCGGTTTCGTGGTCAAATAATTCTTCATAAGAAAGGTTATAAAAAACTTCTTTGGCATCCTTGATGCCATACTGGCTGAGATCTGGGCTTTTTAACTGTTGCATTACACTGTTTGTTTGGGGTTTGTTTGGGTTTGTTTTTTCTTATCTGTTGTTGATGTCTTTTGCCGGTATTAAGGATATGCCGCCAAAATTAAGAAAAAACAAGCAGGCCAAACAAAACAGCAAATAATTTTTTAGCGCAACCAGGCACTTACTTTTCTCCTTGTTGCCAGGATGATTTGATACATACAGGGTACAATCACCAGTGTCAGGAAGGTTGCTACGGAAAGCCCAAAGATCACTGTCCACGACATGGGCCCCCAAAAGCGTGCGTTATCACCACCGAAGTATATTTGCGGTTCGAAATCGGTTATCAATGTTACAAAGTTGATATTGAGTCCGATAGCTAGTGGGAACAGGCCGAGTATGGTTGTGATGGCAGTAAGCACAACGGGCCGGAAACGGGTATTCCCAGCCTGTTCAATTATTCCGAGTGAAACATCAGCGGCAAGGAAGTCTTCTTCGGGAGTATTGAGCTCGTCGCGCTTGCGGTTGTGCAGGTAGTCGGTATAGTCAATCAGTACGATTGCATTGTTGACCACGACACCGGCAAGGCTCACGATGCCCACTCCCATCATAATGATTATGAAATCCATATTGAAGAGTGCCAATCCAAAAAAGACTCCTGCAGTGCTGAAAACAACACTGCCTATGATGATAAAGGGTTTGAAAATGGAGTTGAACTGCGTGACCAGGATCAGTGAGATCAGCGATACGGCTATCAGCAGTGCCCTGATGAGAAAATCCATGGACTCCTGTTGTTCCTGCTGTTCCCCGGTGAAGGCATAGCTGTAACCTGCCGGTAAGTCCATGTCCTGCATCACCTGCATGATCTGCTGGTTGATCCGGTTGGCATTGTAGCCCGGCAGCACATTTGAGCTAAGGGTTACCACCCTGTTTCTGTCGATACGGTTGATGGCGCCGTAGGTTTTTCCGAATTCAGCCCGGGCGACGGCGGATACCGGAACTTGCATGATGCGGCCGGAGCTCTGGCTCCTGAAGGTGATGCGCTGGTTCATCAGGGATGAAAGATTGTGCCTGTATTCTTCTTCCAGACGCAGTTGTATGGGATACTCTTCTTCGCCCACCTTAAAAGTAGATACTTCCAGCCCGAAGAGAGCAGTACGCAGGGTGTTTGCTATCAAGTAGGTTGAAACTCCAAAGCGTCTTGCTGCTTCCCTGTCTATATGGATCATTACCTCAGGTTTGTCTGTGTCAAGGTCGCTTTGAAGACCTTCAATGCCTTCAATGCCTGCTTGTGCGATACGATTCTTGATGGTGTCGGCAAGCATCATAAGCCGTTCCAGGTCAGCACCGCTCACCTCCAGGTTGATCGGCCTCCCGGAGGGCGGGCCTGCCATATTTTTTTCGATGCGAAACTCAATGCCTGGATATTGTCCAACGAGTGCATCACTGATCTTCGACATGATGTCGAGGGTGTTGATGCCACCCCTGTTTTCAAATTCAATGAACGTAACCGTGATCAACCCCCTGTGTGGTGTTTCTCCGGCATTGTTTTCCATCTCACCAACGGCACCGCGGCCCACAGTGGTCAATACCGACTTGACAATATGGCGATAGGGGGCGATGGTTTCTTCCACCTTGTCTTCAACATTCCTGATGCGCCGGTCTGTTTCTTCGATGTCGGTACCTACAGGCAGTTCAGCCAGGATGTTAATGAACTGCGGTTCATTTTCAGGGAAAAACAACACGTTGGGGTTTCTGGCACCAAAAAACAAGATGGCTGCAACCAGGAAAACGACGGTTCCGCTCACAAAGAAATAAGGGTTTTTGCCGCGCAGGGCAAAAGAAAGTGTTGTGGTGTACAGTGATTCCATCAATGGCAGCAGATACTTTCTGAAAACTATTGCCAGCCGGTTAAGGACAAACTGCCCAAGGGCAAAAAGGAATGCGGCAATCAGGAAGAGATTCCCTGCAACGGTTGAGCCACCCAGGTGAAAAAAAACACCAATGATAAACAGCAAGCCAATGATCAGCAGTTTGCGCTTCCATTTCCCTGACCGCATTTCCTGTGGTGCCTTGTCAGCACTTATGCCTTTCCTGAAAAAGGTATAAGAAAACACCGGTACAATGATCAAAGCCACAAAGAGTGAAGAGGTTAAGACAATAATCAGGGTTAGTGGCAGGTATTTCATAAATTCACCAGTGATGCCTGTCCAGAAAGCCAAAGGCAAAAATGCTGATAATGTGGTGGCTGTAGAAGTGATGATGGGCAGGGCAATCTCACCAATGGCTCTTTTTGCAGCTTCCATGATGGAAAAGCCCCGTTCCATGAAGCGGAATATATTGTCAACCGCCACAATGGCATTGTCAACAAGCAGCCCCAGTGCAAGTATCAGGCTAAACAGCACGATCATGTTGATCTGAATGTTAGCGATTCCAAATACCATGAACGAAAGCAGCATGGATAGCGGGATTGCGATACCAACAAACAGGGCATTCTTTAATCCCAGGAAGAGGTACAGCACAAGGACAACCAGAATAACAGCAATGATGACGCTGTTTTCCAGGTTTGACAACTGGTTCCGGATCTCTTCCGACTGGTCGTTTGTAATGGTGATGGTTAGCTCGTCCGGCAGCCTGCCATTGTTGCGGGCTTCTTCCAGCACTCCGAAAATCTTTTCCGTTGCAGATAGCAGGTTGTCGCCGGAGTTTTTGATGACCTGGAGTGAAACCACGGGCTGGTCATTCAGCCGGGCAAAGCTGGTGGGATCGGCATAGGTGTCTGTTACTTCCGCCACATCGCGCAGGTAAACGATCTGCTGGTCTTCATATTTGATAATGATATCGCTGATCTGGCGGATGTCGGTAAACTCACCCATGGTGCGCACTGACCACCTGGTATTGTCGCGAAAACGCAGACTGCCACCCGCTATGGAGACGTTTTCGGCACTGATGGCATTGGCAATGTCGTCAAAACTCAGTTCATACAGGTCGAGCTTGATGGGGTTAACATTGATCTGGATCTCCCTTTCTTCAATACCGGTGATCTCTACCTTGGATATTTCCGGGATATCTTCCACTTCTTCCTGCAAGAAATCGGCAAAACGTTTGAGCTCGTTGATGCTGAATTCCCCAGATAAGTTTATGTTGATGATGGGGAACTCTGAAAAATCGATATCAAACACCATGGGGTCGGTAGGGAGGTCGCCAGGCAGGTCACCTTTAACCCTGTCAACCGCATCTTTGACGTCCTGAAGGGCTTGCTTGATGTCAATGCCGGTTTCAAATTCAACAAAGATATCAGAGTTGTCCTGTGTGGAAGTGGATCGCAGCTCCCTGATACCGGAGATGGTGTGTATTTCGTTCTCCAGGGGTCTGGTGACAAGGTTTTCCATATCTGCCGGGGGGTTGCCCGGATATATGGTTTTTACCAATATGGTTGGAATTTCTACTTCCGGAAACAATTCTTTTGGCAGGGTGCGATAGGCAAGCGTACCAAAAAGGGCGATCAAAAACGTCAGCAAAAAGACTGTGTTTTTATTTTTTAGCGCAATGCTGGTGGGCCTGAACTCCCTAACTCCCCTGTTTGAATTTTCAGTTTGATTCATTTTTTTCTTTATTCATCTTTATCAATGCGCACCGGATCACCTTCAGAGATTCTGTGGTGGCCTTGCATGATCAGTTTGTCACCAATTGAAAGACCTTTTTCCACCAGCGTTATCCCTTCTGCGTCGGGTCCTCTTTCAATATATGTTTTGTTTGAAACGATTTGTCCATTTCTTTCCCTTGCAGTAAAAACAAAATGTCCCTGGGTGTCATATCCGATAAGCATGGTGGGCACAACTATTGCATTGTCCAGGCTGTAGCTTTGAATGCTGATTCTGGCCATCATGTTGGGTTTAAACCTGTGATCGGGGTTGGGGATTCGAAGCTGCAGCCGGAAAGAGCGGTTTTCTGGGTTTATGACGTGTCCGATGCGGTGCACCGGCACTTTCATTTCGATCCCGGGCCATGCAGGGAAGCGCAGGATCACTTCTTCACCTCTGTTGACATAGGGCAGATAGGCCTCGGAAACATCTGCATTGATGTACAACTCATCAAGGCTGATGATTTCCATTACCGGGTTTCCCGGCATGACGAGCTCTCCTTCCTTAAGAAATATCTCATCAACAAATCCATCAATGGGTGAGTGCATCACAGCCTGATCAAGCTGCGATTCAAGTGTGCTTAGCCGGTTACGTAAACTTTCGGCATTATTTTTTGCTTCGAGATATTGCAGTTCACTGCCAATTTCCTGATCCCAAAGCCTTTTTTGACGTTCATACACTGTTTCAGCCAACCTTAAACCAGTTTTCAGCTCCTCGATGCTGTTTTCAATGACCTGTGTTGACAGCCTCGCAATAACTTGCCCTTTAGTAACCGCTTCACCTTTTTCTACAAAGACCTGCTGGAGATTGCCGGATGTTTCCGGACTGATCAGTGCTGCATTTACAGCTTCTACGCTGCCACTGACGTTGAAAAAGTTTTCAAAATGGGTGTATTCCATCTCTTTGATGCTTACGGGCACCCTGTTACGAACGGCATCCATTTCACCCATTTCAATGAGCTTGCGTTCAAGTCGGTTTACCTGGGTAGTGAGCTCGTTGATCTGGCTTCTGTAGTCGCTAATTTGCTGCCTTATTTCATCGGCTGAGGTTTCCGGTTGGGTGGCCCTGTTGCATGCAGTGATGGCCAGCAATATCATTAGTGATGCGAACAGAATGTTTGTTTTTTTCTTCATTTGCTCTATTGATGGTTATTGTTTGTAAATTGAAACAAGATGTTTTATTTTGACAGGGATGGTTAATCATCTCCCGAGCGCCTTTTCGAGCTTATTTTGTGCGTTAAGCAGCTCGAACATTGCATTGAGGTAGTTTGTCTGGCTTGTAAGCAGTTGATCGTTGGCTTGCGTTAACTCGAGGCTTGAAGCCATGCCTTCTCTGAACATAATGTTTGTTCGCGTAAGAATTCTGCTGGCAAGTTCCAGGTTACTCTTTTCATTGAGGTATTGCTCCTGCGCCGTATCCAGAGTGGCCAGGGCTTCCTGCATTTCCAGCTCCAGCACCTTGCTGATCTGCTCCCTGGCAATTCTTGACTTTTCGAGTTCAAGACGCGCTTGCTGGACTTGCGATGATCGCATCCCGCTTGAAAAGATTGGGATGTTCAGGTTAACGGCAAAATAGGTGGCGGGGAACCATGATCTGCTGCTGTCAAAAAAGTTAAATCCATCACGCATGGCCATCTCTTGCCGGATAAATGATGCAGATAGGCTGGGCAGGTAGGACGATTGTTCACGACGCAGCACCATTAAACTCATTGCCTCACGCGAACCGGCAAGGAGATAATCTATATGTTGTGCTTTGTCAAGCTGTTCAGTCACCGCCATTTCCGATAAAGCCTTCTCAAAAAGAGATTCAAAATCATCCGTAAGCTCAATATGTGTTTGAAGGTCAAGCCCCATCTGGTATTTTAACAGGTTCATGGTGAGAAGCCTCTGCCGCTCCAGCGAGGATATCCCGTTCCTGATGTTTGAAACAGCAAGCTGCAGCTGATCAACATTGATGGGATCTGTAACACCGGCTTCAAGCATTCTTTCAGTTTCCCAAAGCCATTTTTCCATAACCTGCAGGTTCTGCCTGACGATCTGCAAATTCTCAGAGGCCAAAAGCGCCAGATAATAGGTCTCTTTTACCGTTTTCCTCACCTCCAGCATCGATTTCTGAAGGCTTTGTTCAGCCAAATCCCTGTATATCCTTGCTGCTCGGAGACCTACAATGTACTGTCCGTCAAAGATAAGCTGTTCAAGGGAAGCCGTGGCCGTCATATTATGCTGGGTTCCAAACTGGATTTCCGTAAACTCGCCCGGCTCACCGCCAAAGAATTCTGCAGGTATCAGTGAGGTGGGAATGTCAAGGAAGTAATTATATCCTATGGATGCACTGACCTGAGGCAATCCTGCAGCAGTGGTTTCCCATATTTGTCTTTCAGCAATTTGCAGCTCAGCCGAGGCTGTTCGCATCTCATAACCATACTCCACAGCCATTTTTTGAGCCTCCTGGAGGCTAAGCTTTACAGGCGAAGTGGCGGCGGCCTGATTTGCGCAAAGCAAAACAAGGGTGAAGAGCAAAACAGCTTTTCTGACTATCAAAACTCTTCCTGTCGGTTGTGTCATAAACAATGATTGTGTGCTTAATTAAAAGCAGTAAATATACGATAAAATGAACTTGCTAAAGTAACCAATATACATATTGCATTGTTTAATGATACTGTGGAAATATTTAACAGAAAGCGAATAACCCAGGAGGATCAGGAAATATCTTCAAATATAGGTTTACCTGCTCCCGAAAATGGCACTGCCAATACGCACCATGGTACTGCCCTCTGCTATGCCGAGCTGATAGTCGTCGGACATCCCCATGGATATTTCCCTGAAATGTTCAACGTGCTTGAAGTAGCTGTCTTTTAATTGCTGGAAATATTGTTTCAGGTTCTTGAATTCCTGGATGATTTGTTCATTGTCGTCAGTAAATGTTGCCATGCCCATCACACCCCTGATTTCAACATGATGCATTTTTTGATAACTCTCAGATTCCAGCAGCTGACAACATTCCTCAAAGGACAGGCCAAACTTGGTGCTTTCTTCGGCAATATGTATTTGCATCAGGCAGGGGATGATGCGATTGTTTTTTTTGGCTTCCTTGTTGATCACTTTTAGCAGTTTTAGGCTATCAACCGAATGAATAAGGGCTACAAAAGGGGCCACATATTTCACCTTATTTGATTGCAGGTGCCCTATCATGTGCCACTCAATGTCTTTGGGCAAGGCTTCTTGCTTTGGAAGCATTTCCTGCGCTTTGCTTTCACCAAAAACTCTGTGTCCCGCACGGTATGCGTGCATGATGGCTTCGGGAGGATGGGTTTTACTGACAGCCACTAAGGTTATTTTTGCAGGTATTTTGCTTTTAAGGTTTTGAAGGTTTTCTTGTACGTCCATGCTTAATGTTATTTGATACAAATATAATCATTCAGATGTGAATGCGACAATTAATGAGTCAGCGAAATCATATTTTTCTGTTCCCGCATTTTTTCAATTATTATCTTTGCAGCATGCAAGAAATGATATTGGTCCTGGACTTTGGCTCTCAATACACACAGCTGATTGCCCGTCGTGTTCGTGAGCTTAATGTGTATTGTGAGATACATCCTTATTTTTATCAACCTGAACACCTCGGTCACATCAAGGGTGTGATACTGTCGGGGAGTCCATTCAGTGTGCGCGACCCTGGTTCGCCCAGGCCTGATTTTAGCTGGTGCCTTGGCAAGTTGCCTGTGCTTGGTATATGCTTCGGGGCTCAGCTCCTTACTGTGATGCAGGGTGGAGAGGTTGCCGCGTCTTCTACGAGAGAATATGGTCGCGCACGCTTATCTTACATCGCAGAAGGTGAAGCTTTGTTTTCTGATATTGAGTTGCAGTCGCAGGTTTGGATGTCGCATGCCGATACCATTACCCGCTTGCCTGATGACTTCCGGCTGTTGGCCCGCACCAATGACATTGGCGTAGCGGCATTCAGGGATTCACAAAGCGATACTTTTGGTTTGCAGTTTCATCCTGAGGTTTATCATACTTCGCAGGGGAAGCAACTGTTGCAAAACTTTGTTTCAGACATTTGTGGTTGCAGTTGCAACTGGACGCCGGAGTCTTTTATCAACAGTACAGTTGCTGATCTGCAACGCAAGCTGGGCACGGATAAGGTGGTGCTGGGCTTGTCCGGGGGTGTTGATTCGAGTGTGGCAGCTTTTCTGTTGCACAGGGCCATTGGCAAGCAGTTGCATTGCATTTTTGTTGATAATGGACTGTTGCGCAAAGGAGAATTTGAAGCTGTGCTTGAGTCATATAAGGATATGGGGTTGAATGTCAGGGGCGTGCGGGCTGCCAAACACTTTCTTGATGCGCTTAAGGGTATTGATGATCCGGAACAGAAGCGGAAGGCTATTGGTCGGGTCTTTATTGAAGTGTTTGAACGGGAGGCACATAATATAGAAGACGTGGAGTGGCTCGCGCAGGGCACTATTTATCCGGATGTGATTGAGTCTGTATCCGTTAAGGGCCCAAGCGTCACGATCAAGTCGCACCATAATGTGGGCGGCCTGCCCGATATCATGAAACTGAAGGTTGTGGAGCCGCTGAACGCCCTGTTTAAAGATGAGGTGCGCAAGGTAGGCCGGAGCCTCGATGTCCCGGCTGCTATCCTGGAGCGGCACCCGTTTCCCGGTCCCGGACTGGGCATTCGAATATTGGGTGAAGTGACTGCCGACAAAGTGAGGGCATTGCAGGAGGTTGACCATTATTTTATAGAAGCACTCAAGGAATATGAGCTTTATAACAATGTCTGGCAGGCGGCAGCCATATTGCTGCCTGTTCAGTCAGTCGGAGTGATGGGTGATGAACGGACCTATGAAAATGCCGTTGTGCTGCGAGCCGTTGAATCGACCGATGGCATGACGGCCGATTGGGTGCACCTTCCATACGACTTTTTGGCCAAAGTAAGCAACGACATCATTAATAACGTTAAAGGGGTGAACAGGGTGGTTTATGACATCAGTTCCAAGCCTCCTGCAACCATAGAATGGGAATAGTTATATGTATTTGCAATTTTACAGGACGTTACACGTATATTAAATAAACCATCACCTATACTATGGTCAAGACACTTGCAATCCTTTCTCTTTTATTCCTTAGCCTGGCAGGCAGTCCTTTGTCTGCACAGGAAGAAGTGGTCATAACAAACCGCTCAACAACAATACAATACATTGACGGGGAGCAATTCTATTTTCACGCGGTGCTCCAGGGGCAAACGTTGTATTCCATTGCCAGGGCTTACGAGGTAAGCCAGGAAGACATACTGCTCGAAAATCCTGACATTCGTGATGGGCTTCGCTATAACCAGATCATACGCATCCCCGTGAGGGAAGAAACTGAAAAAACCCAAGAGGTGCTGAGTGAAGATCCGCCAACGGATGAAGGATTTGTAACTCACAGGGTCAGGCGCAGGGAAACGCTCTTTGGCTTATCCAGGCAATATGATGTAAGTATTGATGACATTTTACATTACAATCCCGAAACCAGGGAAGGACTGAAGATCGGTCAGCTGTTGCGGATTCCGGTTGTTGCTGACTACCAAGAAACTGATGAAAGCACGTTTGCCGTCGTTGATCCCATCGCAGACGATGCAAGCGAGCAACCGGATGCTGGCGACACTGATGCTGGTCAGAATGCTGATGCAGAGATGGATTATCTCATCTATGACGTAGTCGCCGGAGATACACGATTTGGCATTTCGAGGAAATTTGGGGTCAGCATTGAAGCATTGGATGCGCTAAATCCCGGAATCGCTGAAGGTCTTAATGCAGGACAGCAGATCATAATACCCTCCGGTACCAGCTTCGGTTTAGTTACCCCTGCAGAAGCGGAACGGCCATACATATCAATAAGCAGGCCTGTCGAGCCGCAAGAAGCAGCATTGACAGACGAATATTGCTTCAGCCCGGAGCTAAAGGATGAATACAAGGTCGCCTTGCTCATTCCGTTTTATCTTGAGGAATTGATCGCAGAGGCTGACAGTCTGAATGATGAGCCCGGAGATTTGCTTCCCGGGCATGACCATGAAAACCTTCTTTCTGATCCTGTGCGGATGGCTGAATTGCGCAACAATTGGCTGAAAGACATTGGTCCTGACCACCCATCATTTACTTTCATCAACTATTATCACGGTGTGTTGCTGGCACTTGACTCCATAAGGCAGCAGGGGGTTAATATAAGGCTTGTCGTTGAAGATGTATGTCAGGATGTTCGGAAAGCACAGAAGGTAACTGAAGCCCCGGAGTTTTTAGATACTGACCTTATCATTGGACCTTTTCACAGGCAATCTCTGGATTACGTTGCTGGTTACGGTTACCGGCACGGCATCCCTGTCGTATCACCATTGCTGCCCGATAACCGGCAGCTCAGGGGGTTTCCTGGCCTGATCAAGGCAACACCTTCGCTGGAGACAATGCTTGACGGGGTGGCAAATTATGTCTCACAAACCTATCCGCAGCAGAACATTATCATCGTGCACAACCAGCAGCCTGGCGCAGCTCCTGTTATCAAGGCCTTCCAGGATACATTGCTTGCCAACCTGGCAATCAGTAATTACGTTTATGACAACGTAAATATGTTACGCGTCAATGGATATTACTTCAATGGTACATATGTTGGAGGCCGCCGCACCAATGTTCCGGTAATGATTGATACCGTCTCCGTAATGGTGCCGGTTACAGGTATTGAAGAGCAGACGATCAGTGTGCCGAAGCCATACAATGTCCAGGAAATGATCTACCGTTATGAAGGGATGCCCGGACTGAAAAAACTTTTGCGAAAGGATCGCCAGAACATCCTGATCACGCTCATTAGCGGCGAGCCTTTCTTGTCGGATTACCTGCGACAATTGCACGCCTTTCGCCGTGATTATGACATCAGCATATTTGGCATTCCTGAATGGCAGGATTATAGAAGCATAGAGATAGACTACCTGCAAAATCTGAAGGTACACTTTTTTGTGCCTGATTTTTATGATTATGGCGACCCACACATCAGGGATCTTGTTTTGCGCTACAGGAAGATGTTTCTGACAGAGCCTACTAATGAAGCCATCAAAGCAGCCCAAACAGCTTATTTCTTTTTTAATGCACTTGCCTATTTTGGTACAGAGTTTCAAAGATGTTTTGATCTTTTAAACCATGATGCCATTGACAACCCTTACCATTTTCATCAGCCTTTTGGAGCTGCAAACGGCTGGGAAAACAAGCATTTTTATATTTATCGCATTGAAAATTACAGGAGGGTGGATATGAACAGGCCAGTCAAAATTAGCGATTTTCAATAGGTGCTCTCAAGCGCTTAACGCAGATCAACTACTTCGATGCCTGGATGCTTCCCAGGATCAAATGTGAAAATTCCTTCAGGTATTTCCGGATTAACCTCTGTTGATGTGATATGATATGTGTAGGTGTTGCCTTGCAAGTCGAATGCACTGATATATTTTAAAAAACCAGTACTTTCCTCAACTGCAATCCGGTATTTTTGAAAGGATAATGGTTCAATATATACCATGTCAATTATATGTACATCCTGATCGTCTTCACTTTCCTTTCTGATCCATAACGGATTGAATGTTTCTGTGAAGTTTTCGAGCAGCGTTCTGGGGGTAATCACCGTTTCCGAATCTTCGAGCATGCTGATGTGCACTTCGTTCACTGATTCAAGATATGTCCATGCAAGGGTACCATCAGAGAGGAAATGGTTGGTTCCGGATTTGATATAGAACTTATCTTCTTTTACAAACATAAAGCCATCCATTTCCTCATCGATGTCAAAAAAGGCTTCCGCCGCAGAGAAAGTGAAATTGATCAGCAGTGCGTCATGCGTGTTGAGTTTATTTCGGGCTTCATTTAGAATGTCGATGGCTTTTTCTTCGTAATGGGATCGCTCATTGTATTCCTGAGCATATCCGGGCTGAAGAGCGCAGATGAGAAAAAATATGGTTACCAGGTATAACATGTGACTTATTTTTCTATTCACCTCGCAAAATCTGTTCCAAACTGACTTCGTCTTTAATTCTTACTTCTCTGGCTTTGCTCCCTTCGAATGGTCCGACGATGCCAGCTGCCTCGAGCTGGTCGATGATTCTTCCGGCGCGGTTGTAGCCCAGTTTGAGTTTTCTCTGGATGAGGGATGTGGACCCTTGTTGGGCAGCTACTATGACGCGCGCGGCATCTTCAAACAGTTCATCTCTTTCGGACGGGTCAAGTGCATCGGCTGCAGAGGATTCATCTTCAAGATACTCGGGGAGGTGGAAGGCGTCGGGGTAAGCCCTTTGTGATCCGATGAATTCGGTGATGCGTTCAATTTCAGGCGTGTCGATAAATGCGCACTGCAGCCGCAGGAGGTCACTGCCGGTTGAAAGCAACATATCACCGCGTCCAATGAGTTGGTCTGCTCCACCTGTGTCAAGGATTGTTCGTGAGTCCACTTTGGCTGTCACCCTGAAGGCAATTCGCGCAGGGAAGTTTGCCTTGATGGTGCCTGTGATGATATTGACGGATGGTCGCTGAGTGGCAATCACCAGGTGTATGCCGACAGCCCTGGCGAGCTGTGCAAGCCGCGCAATGGGCAGCTCAATCTCTTTGCCGGCCGTCATGATGAGGTCTGCAAACTCGTCAATGAATAAAACGATGTATGGCAGAAAGCGATGGCCGTGGTTTGGATTTAGCCGGCGTGCAACAAACTTGACATTGTACTCCTTGATGTTGCGTGCCTGGGCATCCTTAAGCAGGTCATAGCGGTTATCCATCTCCACACACAGCGAGTTGATGGTGCGGATCACTTCGCGTGTCTCCGTTACTATGGCCTCTTCTGCATCAGGCAGTTTGGCTAAATAGTGCCTTTCAATTTTGGAAAACAGGTTGAGCTCCACCTTTTTGGGGTCAATCAAAACGAACTTTACATATGCCGGATGTTTTTTGTAAAGGATGGACGTTAGTATGGCGTTCAGGCCAACCGACTTACCCTGGCCTGTGGCCCCTGCCATCAAAAGGTGGGGCATTTTGGTGAGATCGGCAATGAAGGTTTCGTTGGCGATGGTTTTTCCCAATCCAATGGGCAGTTCAAATGATGAGTTCCTGAATCTTTCACTGGCCAGAACAGATCGCATGGACACGATCTCAGGGTTGCTGTTTGGAACCTCGATACCGATGGTGCCACGCCCGGGAATGGGTGCTATAATGCGTATGCCGAGCGCCGAAAGGCTCAGTGCAATGTCGTTTTCAAGGTTTTTGATCTTCGATATGCGCACACCGGGAGCAGGAACAATCTCATACAAGGTAACTGTAGGTCCAACCGTAGCTTTTATCCTGTCAATGTCAATCGCATAGTTCTTGAGGGTATCAATAATCCTGTTTTTGTTGCTGTCGAGTTCTTCTTTATTGATCTGGATACGTCCACTGCCGCGGTCATCAAGCAAGGACAACTCCGGTATGCGATAATGTGGCAAGTCAAGTGTAGGATCATATTCTCCAAGGTGCGACAAGTCAGGCATATCCGGGTTGTCGTTCGAAAATGGAGTGTCAATGGCCTGGTAGTCACTACCCGTAACCTTTTCTTTGCCCACCTCTATTTCCCACTCAGGCTCTTCGCCGGGCTCTTTCTTTTCCCGTGCATCCGTTTCCGGGTTCAGAACAATTTGATTATTTCCATCCTCCTCAGAGATATCCGCATCTGTTTCCGCCTGCTTAAACTGATTATCCTCCAGGTCTTCACCCGGATCATCTTCACTGTCATTGATGATAGTGTCTCTCTCTTGCATCTCCAACGAATCTTTCTCTTCTTCAAGACTATCCGCTGTTTTTTCAGTCTTAAGAAGACGAGAAAACAATGCGGCGATGGCCTGGAAGTTCGGATCAAAAACAAAGATGATAAATGCGCCGATCGTAAACAAAAGTAAGATAGCCGTCCCTGCCACTCCCAGCAAACCATTTAACCAGAGGGTGCTGTTGTATCCGAAAAAACCACCAAGTATTGTAACGGTTTCATCTGAGGATATGATAAAGCCGAAAAACATGGATACCCACAGGATGAAAAAAAGTGAATATGCCAGTATGCGACTGAAAGAAAATATCTTTTGGCCTGCAAGCAGGCGGAGCCCAAGCGAAAAAAAGATAATTACAAAAAAGAAGGAAGAAATCCCAAACCCCATTTTTATAAAGAAATGGGCAACAATTGCACCGGCTCTGCCCATTATATTATCGACCGTGATGCTGCTGTCTGTGAGGAATTCCCAATTGACGGCCTGGCTGTCAACCAAATGGTCATAGCTCTTCCATGTAAACAGGTAGGAGATGAAAGCCATGAGCAGAAAAATGGACAGCAAGGCAAAAAAAAGCCCCAGGGCTTTTTTTAGGCGCTCGTTTTTCACGAAACTGGTCACAGAGGTCCATTTTAATTGCGACGTTTTCTCCTTGCCGGGTTTGTTTTCCGGCTTGGGCCTTGCTGTGTTTTTTTTCAATTTATTTGACTTGACGGGCATCCGGATGGCGTTAGGGGTTTACAAACTTACAAAATTAAGAAAAAAGCCGGCACTAAAAGCCCAGTGTTTTGAGCATCGACTTATAGCTTTGTTCTTTTGCGAAAAGCTTGGTGCTGTACTCACCCTCGTCATCCTTGTCAATGATCACAAGTTTTGGTGCCGGGATCAGGCAGTGCTGCAGACCGCCAAAGCCACCAAGTGTTTCCTGGTATGCGCCAGTATGAAACATTCCAATGTATTGGGTGACATCTTTGCGGATCTTAGGTAAGAACACAGCATTTGAGTGTGCTTCAGCATTATAGTAATCCTGGCTGTCGCAGGTCAGCCCACCAAGGTTAACCCTTTGATATTCGAAATCCCAATTGTTGAGGGCTAGCAGTATGAATCGTTGTTTGCTTGCCCATATATCAGGTAGCGTGGTCATGAAACTGCTGTCAATCATATTCCATAACTCCCTGTCGTTTTGTTGCTTTTGATCAAGAATGGAATACAATACCGCACCGCTCTCACCAACGGTAAAAGCTCCAAACTCGGTGAAGATGTCGGGCTCCGGCACATCATGCTGGTTGCAGATCATCTTTACCTGGGCGATGATCTCTTCGGTCATATATTCATAGTCGTATTCAAACCCCAGGGAGTTTTTGATGGGAAACCCTCCGCCAATGTTCAGGCTGTCAAGCTCCGGACAAATCTTTTTAAGATCACAATACACATTCACGCACTTGGAAAGCTCATTCCAGTAATATGCATTGTCCTTGATGCCGGTATTGATAAAAAAATGCAGCATCTTGAGTTCAAAGCGGCTGTCGTTTTTGATGTTGGCCTTGTAATATGGTACAATGTCGTTGTAACGTATGCCCAATCTTGAAGTATAGAACTCAAACATTGGCTCTTCTTCGGAGGCAATGCGTATGCCCAGCTTGCATTTGCGGTCTTTTCGTATCAATTCATCATACACCCTGATCTCTTCTTTGTTGTCGAGTACTGGTATGGTATTCTCAAAACCATTGTTAATGAGGTCACTTACCTTTTCCATGTAGAGAGGTCGCTTAAACCCGTTGCACACAATGTAGCGTGACTTGTCGATCAAGCCAATGTTGAGCAGTTCTTCCACGATGAAGATATCAAAAGCAGATGATGTTTCTATGTGAATATCGTTCTTAAGTGCTTCTTCAAGCACAAAAGAAAAATGGGAGCTCTTGGTGCAGTAACAATAATGGTATTCGCCGTTGTAATCCACCCTGGCCATCGCCACGTTAAACATCCTTTTGGCTTTTTGTATCTGCTGGCTGATCTTTGGCAGGTAGCTTATTTTTAGCGGTGTGCCATACTGCTTTACCAAGTCCATCGTGCAAATGTCGTGGAAGTATAGCTCATTGTCAATCACCTTAAACTCCTCCTGCGGAAAGTCAAAAGTTTGTTCGATCAGGTCGATGTATTTGTTCTTCATGTGTTAATTTTCAGTTTTTTTGATGGTTATGGGTTCATGGTTTTGGGTTCATGGTTCATGGTTCATGGTTCACAGTTTGGAGTTTCAAATTTCTAATTTCTGGTTTATGGTTCGGAGGCCCCTGTCATTAGTAGTAGCGCCAGCGAAGAATCTCCCAGCCAAACAGATCCTTCATTCCGCTACGCTCCATTACTAATGACATCTTTGCGAGCTTTGCGTGAGAACCTTTTGCGGCCTTTGCGTGGAATTTTTTGTTCCTCGCAAAGAACGCAAAGATAAAAACACGCAAAGCACGCAAAAAATAAACAAGAACATATATGTCATTCACGTATTGTGGCCACCGCATTTGCTCGGGGGCTTCCCACTCAGGATGACAAAGAAACACTTCAACAATTAAACCTTCTACCTTCTACCTTCTACCTTCATCCAACAACCAGGTAATAAATAAATCATGTTTTTCTCCAAATGCATTAAACCAATTGATCCGGATTCACTCTAATAAACGAATCCGGAATGCTTACATTGCGCTTTACGGTCAACAAAAATAAGACAATTGATGTTAAATACTAAATGCAAACTGTATAAAAAAGATAGATTTGCGAAATATTTAACCGAAAGAACAACTTTTATCAGCGATTTGGATATATGAAATCAATAAATGTATTGTTATCAGCGTGTTTGATGCTTTTGGGCGTTTCTCTGGATGCACAAACCCAGGCAGGCATTATCGAATATGAGTTCACCATGGACCTTCATCGCAACATTCCTCCGGAGCGCGAGGCCTGGCGAGCCATGATACCACAGTTCAGGGAGACCAAGCATCAGCTTCTGTTTAATGCGAATGCAAGCTTTTATACCGAAATAGTTGATGAAGAAAGTGAGTTTGAGAGGTCAGGGCCGGGACGTGGTATGCGCATGATGGGCATGGCCGGTGCAGAAACCTTTGTGGATCGTGATGCCAGGGAGATCATTGTGCAACAGGATTTGATTGGAACAACTTACCTTATTTCAGAACCATTGTCGCTTGGCCCGTGGCGGATGGGAGACGAGATACTCGAAATAGCCGGTTACGACTGCATGATGGCCTGGAAAATTGATACAGTTCTCAACCAGGAGATCACTGCGTGGTTTACGATGGGTTTGCCATCTTTTCTTGGGCCTGAAAGATATGTCGATCTGCCTGGTACAGTGCTGGCAGTTGACATCAACAACGGTGAACGCGTGTGGGTTGCCCGTAATGTAATCCTGGAAGAACCCGACGCATCTCTGATAAAGCAACCAACAAGAGGTCAGAAACTTACACGCGATGAGTTTAATGAAATAGTGCGTGAACAAATGGAAAGGATGAACCGGCAAGGCAGGCAATTTCGTTTTTAAAAACAATAACATTAATATCATATGATCAAACGCATATTATTTGTCTTCATCGCAGTGCTGATGTTGCACCCGGTGTACTCCCAGAATTTTACAGTAAAGGGCAGGCTGGTTAATCCTGAAGGAGAAGGCTTGCCAAGCTCTACTGTGCTTTTGCTCAATGCTTCAGATTCGACAATGGTGAATTTTGGCGTAAGTGATAGGGATGGTCTCTTTGAGATCAGGAATATTGTCCGGAGCGATTATTTACTGCGGGTTTCATATGTTGGCTATGAGGTTATGAAGCTTCCGGTGGAGTTGCCTGAGGGCGACATGCTTGATTTTGGTGTGATCAGGCTTTCGGACAGGCGCACTGTGCTTGGTGAGGTTACCATTGAGGGAGAGCGAGTTTCAATGACCATACGTGGCGACACGATTGAGTATGATGCGCTCGCTTTTGGTGTGCAACCACACGAGATGGTTGAAGATCTTTTGAAGCGCCTTCCTGGTGTAGAGGTTGATCCCGATGGTACCATCAGGGCCCAGGGTGAGCAGGTAAGGAGGATGCTGGTTGACGGCCGGGAGTTTTTTGGTCGCGATCCGCAAATGGCCACCCAAAACCTGCCGGCTGATGCTGTATCAAAGGTGCACGTGTTTGATGAAAAAAGTGAGCAAGCCCGTTTTACAGGTATTGATGATGGTGAGCGCGAAAGAACCATGAACCTCGAATTAAAGGAGGAGTTCAGGCAAGGGATGTTTGGCAACACGACACTTGGTTATGGACCTGATGATAAATTCCAGGGGCACACAAACATAAATCGTTTTGATGGGGGCAATCAGTATTCCATCCTTGGGATGGGGAATAACATCAACCGGCAGGGGTTCTCGATGGCTGATTACGTCAACTTCAGCGGTGGCCCACAAAGCCTTATGGGAGGTGGAGGCGGTGGCACACGGGGGATGGGCGGAGGCGGTTCCACAAGCATTCCCGTAAACTTTGATGGCCGGCCGGGCACAAATGGTATCATGACTTCCTGGGCCGGAGGGGCTAACATGAACCGCAGTTTCCAAGATAAAACGGATATTAACGTCAGTTATTTCTACAATCAGCTGAGTCACGACCTTAACCAAAACATTGAAAGAGAGAACTTTCTGCCGCAAGGCAATTACGACTATTTTCAAGATAGCTCTCAAGACAGTGAAAACCAAAACCACCGGTTGAATATGCGCCTGGATCATAAATTCAGCGATAAAAGCAGCCTGCTGCTTACTTTTGCCGGAACCCTTAACAATACGGAGTCGGAGTATTTCAGCAATAGTGAAAATTTTAGCGCTGAAGGATTGCAAAACTCTGGAATTCAAACGAGTAGCTCTGAAGGTCAAAGCCTCAACATGCAGTCGAGCCTGCTTTGGAGACAGCGATTGTCAAAACCCGGACGCACCATTTCGGCCGGCTTTGACTTCAATGCCGGGCATAATGATCGTGCTGGCAACCTTGAAGCCATCAATAGCTTTTTTCAGGAAATCACGCTGGTGGATTCAATCCTGCAGAACAATTATCTCGACAACTACAGCCGCCAGTTCAGGACAAACCTCAGTTATACGGAGCCCTTGGGAAACAGGCGTTTCCTTGAACTCAACTACCGGTTTACGATGAACGACAGTGATGCCGAACAGCAAGTGTTTGACATCATTGAGGGCCAGGAAGTAACAAACCTCCTGCTTACGAATACTTACAATAATCGCTACATATACAATCGCGCGGGATTGAACATTCTGATCAATCGCGACATGTACAACCTCACACTCGGTGCTTATGTGCAGGCCTCTTCCCTTGACGGAGAAATATTGTGGCCCGGCAACGAATCGGGGAGTGGTGCTTCATCTGCTGAAATAGGCGAGAACTATGTTCATTTGCTACCGCTGGCACGTTTCAACTATCAGTTCAATAGTTTCAGACGCTTAACCGTCAACTATGAAACCAGCGTACAAGAACCTTCCGTCCAGCAGCTGCAACCGGTGATTGACAACCGCGACCCGCTGAATCTTTACAGGGGTAACCCGGATCTTGACCCAGCCTACAGAAACAGGCTGACCATGAGGTTTAATTCGTTCAACCCGGTAAGTTCCTTTGGTTTCTTCGTATTTGCCACCGCCGATTATGTGATGGATGCCATTGCCAATGCCGTAAGCGTTGATGAAAACCTGGTGCGGACTACCACACCTGTCAATACCCAAAGCAATCTTAACCTGATGGGGAATGTCAATGTGAACTACAGCCTTTCGCAGCTTAAGAGCCGCGTGATGCTCGGGGGCCGCGTAACACGCATGCAAAGCACGAACATCCTCAATGAAGCGGAGCAACGAATTACCAACAACATGCTTACAGGCAATGCAAGGTATAGTTTCCGGCCGGGCGACAACTTTGAATCAAATTTGTCAGCTACCATGAACTGGCAGATCACGGCTTACGAGTTCAGTACGCTTGAGCAGGCATATCTCAATCAGACCTACGTTGCCGAAACTTCCTGGCGATTTTTGCAGCACTACCGGCTGGATGCAGGCTTGCGTTATATGATATATCAGGGTCGCACAAGCGACTTCGATCAGGAGATTCCATTGCTGGAGGTCTCATTTTCAAGGCGTTTCCTGAAGAATAACAACGGTGAGCTGAGCTTTTCAGCATATAACCTTTTGGACAGGGAACTGGGTGTGACGCAGCGTGCTGATGCAAACTTCCTGGAGCAGCAGGTCACCAACTCCCTCGGCAGATATTTTTTATTGAGCTTCACTTATTCGCTCAACCGGCACCTGAATGCAATGGATGGAATAGGCAGGGGAGGGGGTGGAAGAATGCGCATGATGTAGTTGAACCCAATCAGCTAAGAACGTTCATTCCTCCGCGTTGACTCGGGTTGACTCACAATGCACCCTTCAACCTCATTAACGTATGACCCGCATACTCTTATCGAAGCGGATGTTGCCCGGAAAACTTCTTTGTTTATCCAGTGAGAGCCATACAAACATGGCCCGCCCTACGATATGGTCTTCAGGGACAAATCCCCAGAAGCGCGAGTCGGCAGAGTTGTGGCGATTGTCGCCAATCATCCAGTAGTAGTCCATCTTAAAGGTATAAGAACTGGCTTCTTCACCGTTAATGAATATCCTGTCGTTTTCAACGGTAAGCTCATTGCCTTCATAAACCTCAATGACCCTGTTATAAAGTACGATGTTTTCCGGGGTGATGTCAATGGTGGCACCCTTAGCGGGGATGTACAGCGGGCCGAAGTTATCCTCATTCCATGGATAATCGGGGTGATGCGGAAAGATATGCCTTTCACCCTGGTTGAGGGGACGCATGGTCCTTTCAACAATAGTTATGTTAGAGATGTTTTTTAGTTCGCTTGCCGCTTCGGCAGTCATGGCCAGCATATAGCGTCCAGGACCAGCCTGTCCCCAATCTGTTACATTTAATCTGTTGAGTGCCCGTTGAGAGATTGGCGTCCCGTCAGTGGTTACGCGGTAATTATGTTGTACATCGGGGGCATCTGCAAGTGGTTCTCCATTGATGAATATCTCACCGTCGCGCATCAGGAAGGTGTCGCCAGGAATACCTACACAACGTTTGATGTAGTTTTCGCGTTTGTCAACCGGCCTCGCCGTGATGTCATAATTGCGCCAGATGGCATCCCGTCCGTATTCCCGGATGAGTGTATAATAACTCTGGTTTTGCAATTGCAGGGCAACAGTGTCGCCTTCAGGGTAGTTGAATACCACATTGTCATTGTGGCCTACACTGCGAATGCCCGGGTAACGATAGTGCGGCAGTCGAATCCACTCCAGGTAGGACTTTGTGTAGTCTGTGAGCGGCAGCGTATGATGGGCAAACGGAAAGGCAATCGGTGTTTGCGGGATTTTCGGTCCATATGCTATCTTGCTTACAAACAGGTAATCACCAACAAGAAGTGATTTCTCCATTGAAGAGGTGGGAATGGTGTATGCTTCCAGCAGGAAAGTACGTATCAGTGTGGCTGCAATGACGGCAAAGATAATGGCGTCGGCCCATTCTCGGGCAGCAGTTTTTTTAATTTTTGGCAGTTGGGATGGATGGGTATAGGTTTCTTTTTTGGCAAAACCCAGGTATGGAATGAAAACGAAGGGCACCAGCACGCCAAGTGCCTGTTCGCCCAGCCCGTCTTTGCGGAAGCACTTCAGTGTTTCCACTACCATCAGCAGCAGTGTAAATACATTGATGAATGGCGTTAGTATGAAGATATACCACCACAATGGTTTATCTATCAGTTTTAACCAGATGTAGAGGTTGTAGAATGGAACAATGGCCTTCCATCCTTCATAACCGGCCTTTTCAAAAATTTTCCATAAACCAGCTACGGTGGCCATTATCATTAGAATTGGCAGAATAGTGAATATGCTCATGTTTGTTTATTTTAATGGAATTGTCAGATATTCAAGAGGTCATGCATGTTAAAAACCCCTTTTTTGTTTTGTAACCATTCGGCTGCAATCAAAGCCCCTTCGGCAAAGCCGCTTCTGTTGTGTGCTGTGTGTTTTATTTCGATGCTGTCAATCACCGATTCATAAGTAACGGCATGTGTACCGGTGATGTTTTCAATGCGGTATGATTTTATGGGCAATGTGTTGGCCGGCAGGTCTGTGGAGGCATCTCCCCATTTGGTTAAACCGGGTCGTGCCGTAATGATGTCGTTGGCCAATGTAATGGCTGTGCCGCTGGGTGCATCCATCTTTTCTGTATGATGTGTTTCCATGATGCGGGGCCGGTAACCATCCAATTCAGATAACATGTTGGCCAGCTGGCTGTTTAGTTTAAAGAAGAAATTGACCCCAATGCTGAAATTTGATGCCCAGAAAAGGCTTTGGTTTTTTTGATGGCAGATGCGCGAAATATTGGGCAACTCATTAAGCCATCCTGTTGTTCCACAAACCACAGGAATATCGGCTTCGAAACACTTTATGATATTTTTCGGTGCCACATCGGGGGTTGTAAATTCAATGGCTACATCACAGCTGGTGAGCTTGTCGGCAAACTGCTCCCAATGGTCTTCATTATCAATGATCAGCGCAATTTGATGACCACGGGCAATGGCAGTTTTTTCTACCTCCTTGCCCATTTTTCCATATCCTATAAGTGCAATTCTGAGATGGTTCATAGTTTGTGGTTGCTGGTTGAGACAAGGCATGCCTTGTCTGTACGTTCAATCAGGATTTATGCTTCTTTTTCTTTCTTCATTCATTGAGTTGCGCAATGCCGAACCCCTGGTTTGGTTTTAAAATCTTAATGTAAAGCTGATTTCTGCTGTGTGCCGGCTGCTTAACTGGTCGAGTGTTGCCGGTGTTCTTACGGGTTTTAAGCCGAGGCTAAGCCTTTCTCCTACGTCAAAGTCCATAAGGTGTGCATCCACGCTGGCATCCAGTATGTTGAGCAGGTAAAGCCCTGCTGCCAGCATGTATGTGATCTCGAGGTTGCGCCTGTAATAATTCATTGCTCTTTCCAAAACATCTGTTGAGTGCAGAGGGAAGTCATCGATGGTGTTTGGGTTGCCATCGACCCGTGCCAGCCAGGCGCGGCGCCACTTCCGGTAGTTGCTGTTGTTGAAGTCAACAAAATATGCCAGTGTTCCGAATCCGGCATAGATGATTGGTACTTTCCAGTACTTGCGATTATAAACCTGCCCCAACCCTGGTAGCGTTGCAGATAACATGGCAGCCCTGGCAGGTGAAGGTATGAATATCTGCTCCTGATCAATCACAGTATTTCTCAGTGGTGAGGTGTTTTGTGCAATGGTGTTGCCCTGTGTGATGATGCAGCAACCAATGAAGGCGCAAATAAACAGAACTGGACGCCTGCAGAAGGCTTTTGCCGGCATGTTCCTTAAAAGTGCGATCATTGGAGTTTGTTTTTCAGTAACGGTAGTTCCGTTATTCTTCTTTTTTCAGGATGGCTGCCAGCCTGTTCAGTTCCTCATCGGAGCTGAATTTTATAACAATGCTTCCTTTGCCATCACCTTTGCTTTTTATCTGCACGCTTGTATTGAAACTGCTTTCAAGTTCATTTTGCAGTTCCTGGTACTCCTTTTTTATTTTGGATGCGGATGATTTTTGATCTGGACGACTGGGTTTTTCTTTGTGCTTTTCAGCAATAATCCGGATGATCTCTTCTACTTCCCTTACTGAAAGCTCTTGTGCCAGGATGTCGTTGAACAGGTCGAGTTGCGTCTGGACATCCTCGAGGGCTAGCAAGGCCTTGGCGTGTCCGGTGCTGATTTGTTCCTGGCGCAGGCCTATTTGAATGGTTCCCGGCAGTTTAAGCAGTCGCAGGGTATTGGCAATGGAGGAGCGACTTTTTCCAATTTTTTCACTTAGGACTTCTTGTGTGATGCTGTTGTTTTCGAGCAGCTGTTTGTATCCCAGCGCGATTTCAATAGGGTTTAGGTTTTCGCGTTGTATGTTTTCTACGATGGCCATCTCAAGCATCGCCCCTTCATCGGCAGCGATGATGTATGCAGGGATATCGCTGAGACCGGCCATTCTGGTGGCCTTTAGCCTTCTTTCCCCGGCGATGAGTTGCAGTTTGTTGTCATTGGTCTTTCTGAGCGTGATGGGTTGAATGACTCCTTGTTCCTTAATGGAAGCGGCCAGGTCGTTAAGTGCTTCTTCATCAAAATCAGTACGTGGCTGAAATGGATTTAGCTCAATGATGTTGAGGGGCACCTTGCCAACTGTCCCTACTGGCAACAGGTCCTTTTCAACATCATAAATGGGTTGCTGTTCAATGCCACTGCTGTCCAGCAAGGCACCCAGCCCTTTCCCCAAAGCACGTTTTTTGGCACTCATTGTTTTATATGTTTATCTTTTTGTCTTTTTCGCTGACCTTTGTCATTCCATTCTTCTGGAGGATCTCCCTGGCAAGGTTCAGGTGATTGATTGAACCCCTGCTTTGGGCATCATGCATAATGATGGTTTCTCCAAAGCTTGGTGCCTCGCCGAGCTTTATGTTCCTGTAAACAATGGTATCAAACACCATATCCTGGAAATGCATCCTTACCTCTTCAACGACTTGGTTGGCAAGTCTGAGCCTGGAGTCATACATGGTTAGCAAGATGCCTTCAATTTCGAGCTTAGGGTTTAAACGCGACTGTACGATTTTGATGGTATTCAACAGTTTGCCCAGTCCTTCAAGTGCAAAGTATTCGCATTGTACGGGTATGATCACGGAGTCGGCTGCAGTGAGCGCATTTACGGTCACAAGTCCCAGGGATGGTGAGCAGTCTATGAGTACAAAGTCATAATCCTCTTTAATATCATCAATCACCTTGCGCATCATCATCTCTCTGTTAGGGAGGTTGATCATTTCAATTTCCGCGCCAACCAGGTCAATATGAGCCGGGATGAGGTGCAGGTGTGGGGTAGATGTTTCAATTACGATCTGTCTTGGAGGAACCTCATCAATGATGCACTCGTAGATGCTGGTCTTGACGTGTTTGGGATCAACACCTACCCCTGAAGTGGCATTTGCCTGGGGATCAGCATCAATCAGCAGGGTTTTATGCTCAAGTACAGCCAGGCCGGCAGCCAGGTTGATGGCAGTAGTGGTTTTGCCGACCCCCCCTTTTTGATTGGCAATTGCGATTACTTTGCTCATATCTACTATAACGGTTGCAATTTGGATTTCGTACTCAACAGGCAAATGATGCACAAGACATAAAAGCAAGAGCGTCATTTGCAGGATGCAAATTTACGATTTCTGTTTGCTATCTGCCTAAAAATATTCCTCAAAAGCCCTGAATAAGTTCTATGTGTTTCTATATCAGGGTAGTTGCTCTTGTGTCCAGTCAATTTCTGACCCAAACATGCTATGCGGGATCAGGTAAATCAAAAACAAAACGATGGATGCAACGATCACCCATGTCCGGTGGTGATGGTTCTGCCGGGCTTTCACAAATGCGATGATCCAGAAAATGAGTGCAAATGCTGTTTTGTTATCGGTGAGGTCGGTTCCGAAAGGCCAGCCCGTCCACCAGTCGCCGAAAGCATATTTCTGGATGATGGGGCCAAATACCAGGCCACCAAGCACAAAGGTAAGGAGTGTCCACAGTGCCAGTTTATATGTTTTATGTCCGGCAAGTGCAGCCAATCCTGTCCGGCTGCTCAGCAGCATGGCCATGAACATGAGCAAAATGTGCGGGATCATTGCCCATGCAGGCACGTCATTGCGAAACCTGATCACAATGGGCTCTTCGGATAGTTTTACTTTTTCATCACCTTTCTCAAGCACGATCTGGTACATGATCTTGCCCGCCGCAGGTTGTTGTGGGATATAAGCGATGAGGTGTTCGTCGCTGCGAACCAGGGGTTTTGTGCTCCAGTCATCATGGCTGGGATAGCGCTTAAACATGAAATACCCTGTAATTTCCTGATCTTCCACTACCACCCTGACAGGTGCGTCCATGGGCCTGGGAAAGGACCGGATAAGGCGGTATGAGATTTCAGTGCCACTGATTTCCACGCTTCCGCGATATGGATGGGTGGGGCCAGTCATGCGCTGGTATATTGCACTCGATAATGTGATCACTATTGCAATGATCCAGAATAAGACTTTCTTCATCGTTTAAATTGATTTAATGTGTTTATATTCAATTGTCAATCGTTAACCGGTCATCGTTTCTGTTTGCCATAATCCGTGACAGGTATATTGCCTCGTAAATGGCTTGTTGGATATTTGTTCTTATGCTTTCTTCAATAATGGTTCTGTTGTGCATATCGGGGTATGTCCTGTTGGATAAAAATACAAAAATAAGGTTTTCGATGGGATCTGCCCAGGCGAGTGTGCCGGTAAACCCACTGTGTCCGAAGCTAAGTGGTGATGCACTTTTCGAAGCAGGGCCGGGCTCATCTCGCTTTAATTGTGGTTTGTCAAATCCCAGGCCACGTCGGTTATTATTGAAAAAGTATTGCACCCTGGTAAACTCGCTAACTATTTCCGGATCAAAAAACTGATCCCCGCCATAGCTGCCTTTATTCAGGAACAGCTGCATCAACACTGCCAGATCGGCAGCATTGGAAAACAGGCCCGCGTGCCCGCTAACACCTCCAAGCATGGCGGCAGTCTGGTCGTGCACGTGCCCCCTGACCACCTGTTTTCGCCAGAGTTCGTCATTTTCCGAAGGCACGATCCTGTCAGCATTGAAACGATTCAGGGGTGTAAAACCCATTGTTGAAAGCCCAAGAGGACGGTATAAGAAAAGATCAACATATTCGTCGAGGCTATGGCCTGTAAGTGTTTCGACCAATTCTGCCAGCAATATGAAGCCGAGGTCACTATACCTGTATTCATATTTTTCCAGCAAGTCGGAGTGGGCGATTTGCGTAAATATGGTATCCCGGTAGCTGGCATTTATAAACAATCTTTCAGCCACCTGGACAGGGTAAGTTGATGATTGCCTGTTGTGATAAATGCCATCGGCTTTTCGTCCGTTTTGCATTGTGTTTGAAAAGAACGGTATCCAGGGAAACAGGCGCGCCTGGTGTGCCAGCAATTGCCGGAGCCTGATATCACCCTTGTCGGAACTATCCAGGAATGTCAGGTATCGGCCAATCGGTTGATCGAGCTGAACGATGCCCTGGTCAACCAGGTGCATTATGGCAGCAGTAGTAGCCGCAATCTTTGTGACGGATGCCAGGTCATAAATGTCGGAGTTTTTTACCAGCCTCAGGCTGTCGTATCTATGGTGTCCGAATGATTTATTGTAAATCATCACCCCGTCTTTTATGATGGCGATCTGACAACCGGGATAAGCCATCATCCTGATTCCGTTAATTGCCAGGGAGTCAACCTTGTCAAGATATTCGCTTTTGATGCCTGCTTCTTCGGGGCGTCCGTAACGTATCCTGCCAGGTTCAGGCGTAATGATGCGTTGACCTTCAGCAAAGTGTACCCCGACTGATACCGGCAGGCTGCCAGTGACCTGCAGCCCCCCGAAAACAGCCTGGGCAGCTGCCTCCCTGAATGGCGTTTCATCCTGGTAAGCGACGAAAACAGCTTCAGCATTCAGTATGTCGTCCTTGAAAAATGCAAGACTGTATGGGTTTGCAAAGATGTTTAAAACTACCTGGTGCCGTACTGATATTTTATTGATCAGCGCAATGGTCCTTCCGTTAATCCCGTAGTTGCGTGATGGAAAGAAACTGTTGTTGTGAATGGACAAAATCACCAGGTCGTAGGCCTCCAGTTTCTGCAACATTTGTTTTGCCCTTTCGGGGCTATGGTTTTTGTCAATCCCGTAAAATGACAATGCGGTGTAGTTGCCAAGCATTCGATGAAAACTGTTTCCGGGGTAGTCGCCTATGGCAAGTGCAGCAATGCGTTGGTTTTGGAGTCCGGCAAGGGGAATGATGCTTTTTTCGTTTCGCACAAGGGTAATGGAGGCTTCAGCGAGGGATTTGTGCAGCAGCTGCCCCTGCGTGGAGTTAAGGTCCTCTGTAAGATGCTCATCAGTAATAAAAAAGAAGTCATCAAGCCCTGCCTTCTGCTTGTAATATAGCACCTTTTTGCATTTTGCATTGATCAGCGCTTCACTTATGATTCCCTTATGGATGGCGTTTTTGATGGTTTGCACGGTTGCAGGAATGCTTTTTGGAAACACCAGGATGTCGTTTCCTGCAATGAGTGCCTGCAGTTCAAGCTCACCGGGTTCAAGATAGTTGCTTACACCTTTCATCTGCAATCCATCGGTAAAGATCAGGCCGTTAAAACCCAGGTCTTTGATTAGCATATCGGTAACGATGCTTTTTGAAAGGCTTGATGGCCTGCCTTTCTGGGGTTCAAGCGAAGGAATCTCCAGGTGGGCGATCATGATGGACTTCAATCCTTCTTCCATCAGTCGTTTGAAGGGGTAAATATGAATGTTTTCGATTTCATTGCGAGCCTGACTAAGTAAAGGCAGCGTGTGGTGAGAGTCCTCGGTGGTGTCGCCGTGACCGGGGAAATGTTTGGCACAGGCAATAATGCCCGCATCCTGCATACCCAGCATATATGCGATCCCCTTGCTGGCTGCATTTTCCGGACATTCTCCAAAAGCCCTGAAGTTAATCACCGGGTTTTCCGGATTATTATTCACATCAACCACGGGTGCGAAATTTATGTGCACACCAAGCCGTTTTAACTGCTGGCCAATTTCAAAGCCCATTTCATAAATGAGCTGATTATCTTCAATGGCCCCAAGTGTCATTTGCCTAGGAAAAGCAATGGTGCTGTCGAGCCGCATGGCTGGCCCCCATTCAGCATCCATCGCAACAAACAAGGGAGTCTGTACCTGGCTTTGCAAGCGGTTGGTAAGCCTCACCTGGTCTAATGGAGTGCCTTTGAAAAATACCACACCGCCAATATGATGTTGTATGACCAACCGGGTGATTTCATTTTCATAAGATTCGCCACGGTCCGAATGCACTTCAACCATAATCAGCTGGGCAATTCGCTGTTCAAGGCTTAGTGAAGCAAAGACTGAATCCACCCAGGGAGTGGAATACGCGTCATTATCAGTGTCAACCAATGCAGCTTCTGATGGAAGGAATGAATGGAAGAAAAAGGCAAAAAACAAAACAAGTGCAATCAGCAATGATGGCAGAGAAAATATATTGAGCTTACGCATCTAATAGTTGAAACCAAAACAGTTAATTACTTGATAAACTGTGCAAATATATTACATTTTGAGATGATTTCTAAGTGGGTGGGTTGCTTTTAATGATTTTTCTGGAAATCCCTTCCAGCCATTGTTTTTGAAATAGCTGTCAAGTGCTTAAAAATCAGGATTTTTTTCAGAGCCTGACCAGTTTCCATTTTCCTGTTCCCAGGTATATGATTGAAATTGCTCCGAGGAGTGCAAAGTAGAGCACCTCTACCAACCACACTGTGGGAGCTGAAGCATCCATGGCGATGGCCAGGAAGAAGGCAGTTGCTATGTAAATGGCAATCGCGATCACTTCTATGATCAATGCCACAAAGGTTTTCCCTGTGCCGGATAGGCCGCTGAAGATGATCATCCCAAATGCAAAGCTTAGCAGTGCGACGGAAACGATCCGCAGCAGTGGGACTGTGGCTTCAATAAGATGGGGTTCGTTGGTGAAGAATCCGGCAATTTGCTGTGGGAAGAAGATGTTGAATTGCACTATGACCAGGTTGATCACAAGGCCGGTAAATAATACTTTCTTGATAAGCGGAATCACCTCGTGGCTTTTGCCCTGACCGATGAGGTTGCTTACGAGGCTGTTGGTGGCTGAGCTCAGCCCCCATACAGGGATCATCAGGAGCATGTAAAAGCTCCGGGTAATGTTGGAGGCTGCCAGGGCTGTTTCACCGATTTGCTCTATCACCATGAAAAATACAAACCAGGCGGAAAAGGAGAAAAAGTATTGAAACATTACTGGTACTGCAACTTTCATTAATGGACGGTATTGTTGCCAGTTTGGTTTTAGGAAGCTAAACAGGCTGTAAACTTTGAAGCTCCTGTTTTTCCAGGACCAGGTCACCAGGAATGCAAATGTGACCAGTTCAGCGATGTTGGTGGCCCAGGCAGCGCCGGCAATGCCCATTTGAGGCATTCCGAAATGGCCGAAGATGAGGGCATAATCAAGGAATATGTTGAACGCCGCCATCAACATTGTGCTGGCTATCAGGATGTTTGTTCTGGCTGTTCCAATGTAGAAGGCATTAAAGCCCAGCACCAGGAAACCAAAAAGGAAGCCAAATCGCCGATGTTCCAGGAATATCAGGCCCTCTGCGAGTACCCTTTCGGACTGCAGAAACCAGCTTAGAAAGGAAGGGGCGAGGTAAGAAACGATGACAAAAAGGAGTATTGCCAGGGTGAATAAAAAATATAACCCATGGTCGAATATGGGGCCAATGTGTTTTTTGTTGCCTTCCCCATTCCTGCGCCCGATGACAATCTGAGTGCCTACGCTGAATCCTGCGCCCAGCATCACCAGGCAGAGGTAGAAGAGGCCGCCAACAGCTGCCGCTCCGAGTGTGACCTCTCCCAATCGGCCCAGGAATGCCGTGTCGATGGCCACCATCAGGTTCTGGGCCACAAGGCCAATGATGATGGGCCCCGAAATCCGCCAGATGCTCCTGTATGTATTCTCAACTGCAGTCATTTATTTGTAGTTATCCTTAGTTGTTTGGAGAATGTTTTTTCTTATCCCTCACCCCCCTGCCCCTCTCCCAGGTGAGAGAGGTGCCCATCACTCAGGTGCAATGCAATTGCTTTTTCTTCCTTCCAGTTTGCTGCTTCGAGCTATTATGTTCTGCAACCATCAACCAGCACTTTAACCCGCAACCATGAAATCTGTAACCCTCAACTTACAACTAGCATGAGTCCTTTTAGGTATTGTCCTTCGGGGTGAAAAAGGTTTACCGGATGGTCAGCCGGTTGGGTTACCTGGTGAAGTATCCGCACCTGCCTGCCGGCGAGGATGGCGGCGGCCATGACGGTTGACCGGAAAAGGTTCATATCGACAACCTGCGAGCAGCTGAAGGTAAACAATATGCCATTTGGAGCAATGGCCTTGAGGGCTTCCATGTTGAGGCGTTTGTAACCCTGCACGGCGTTGTGTTTGACGTGCTGATGCTTTGCATAGGCAGGAGGGTCCAGTATGATCACTTCGTATTCTTCATCCGTTTGACGCAGATACTCCATCGCGTCAGCAGTGATTGACCTGTGTTTTCCTGTTTTTCCAAAGTTCAGGAGCATGTTTTTCTCTGTGAGCGACATGGCGCGTGCCGAGCTGTCGAGCGAATGAACTTCGGTAGCATTGGCGTTTAATGCATAAACAGAAAAACCGCCACTATAGCAAAAGGTGTTTAGCACTTTTTTGTTTCTGACATAGTAGGAGAGGAGTTGCCTGTTTTCTCGCTGGTCAATGAAAAAGCCGGTTTTTTGTCCTTCGCGAATGTCAACAAGAAAGCGATGCCCGTTCTCCAATACTTCTACCATGCCTGTTTCGTCAAATAGCTGGTAGCTGGGCTCCTTGTCTTTCCAGAATGATGCAGGGAGTGTCTCACGGCTTTTGTCGTGGATGCTTTTGAGCTGATTGCCATAAATCGTTTTCAAGGCTTCAGCAATGGGTCCAATGAAACCGTAAAGTCCAGTGCTATGTATTTGTATCACAAGGTGCCCGTTATAATGGTCGATGATGAGCCCGGGCAAATGATCACCTTCGCCGTGTACCAGCCTGTAAACACTGGTTTTTGGTGCATCGGTAAGTCCGACAGTTTCGCGCAGGCGGTATGCTGCGCGTAATTTTTCTTCCCAGAAGGTTGTGTCGAAGTCCTGTGGGCGTGATGGAGCAAATGCCAGTATGCGCACGGCAATAGTGGCATCCTGGTATATGCCGCATCCAAGGTATTCATCCTTGTTAGAGAATAGCTCCGCCCTGGCTCCGTCAAAAACAGGGCCTTCCATTTTTTTGATGGCACCACTAAAAACCCATGGATGGTAGCGTTTTATGGCATCATCCTTCCCTGATCGCAATATGATCTTAAGTGTTTTGGTCATGCAGTTTCAGTTGTATAGGCTTCTGCGAAGCATTTTTACAAAAAAATTATCTGACTGCAAAAGTAATTAAATGATTTAGGTTGTGACATAACATATCCCAATTAAGCATATACCAGGTTTTACATTATCGAGTGACCAAAAGATAATCCGATCGGCGGTGTTCATTGTGCCAATGATGTGGAGGCTTTCCTGGCCACTCACCCTCAAACTTCAGCAAAACCTTTCACGATTACACCGACGAGCGCAATGGGTTTATGGTTTGGCAAGATATGCTGGAGGAAGAATATTTCTGATTTGCTTTATCTGGTAAGGTTTGGCATGTTTACGTATAAAAATTTATGCTGTTGTTTGCAATCGCATTGTTTGGTAGCTCAAAAAATGCTAAAAAAGATAAGCATTTTGGCAAAAAAATGTGGCTTTCAATGAGTTTAAACCCAAGCTGCTCTTCAATCTTTTTTAGCTTTTCCCAGGTTTGCCGGTACGCCAGCCCCCTTTCTTTGACTGCGGCACTAAGCGAGCCAGTTTCACGGATTGTCTTCAACAGTCACCATTTTTCTTCACCATTGCCCAAATTTTATTATCTTTAAGGAGATTTTTGATCAATCTGATCAATGATTTTAAAAACCAAAATTTATTCGTATTGAAAAAGATTTGAATTGCATTGATTATCATTGGTTTCATAGTGACCATTTTCAGTGGTATCACTTTTCAGAAAGAAGAGAGTGTGGTTGAAATCGGTGATTTTGAAGTCACCAGGGAAGAAGACAAAGAACTCTCCTGGCCAAGATGGGCCGGTATTGCGGTAATTGGCGGCGGAGTTGTTGTATTGCTTGTTGGAAGCAGGAAGGTGAACCGGTCTGGCAATTAAATTTTAAATTATTGAATTTGTTTGGTTCTAATGTTTTCACCGAAACACTGGCTTGATTATGTTCAAACGCGAAGATATTCCTACTCCACCTGTATGGCTGGCCCTTATCCCTGTTATTGTGACCGCCATACTGCTGATTTTTTCTGTTTTTGTCGTTGATGCACAGCCTCACTTTGCGCTTCTCATCGGGGCTGCGACAGCAGGATTGTGTGCATCATGGCATGGTTTTTCCTGGAAAACAATCAAGGAGGGCTTTAAGCATTCGGTTGCCCGCACCATACCATCCATCATGATTCTGCTGATCATCGGTATGTTGATCGCCGTCTGGATCGCCAGCGGCATTGTTCCTGCCCTGATGTATTACGGTTTTGAGTTTTTTGTGGCACGCTGGTTCCTGCCGCTGATCCTTCTGTTCTCCGCTTTCATGGCATTGATCACCGGAAGTTCGTGGTCAACCATCGGCACCATCGGGGTGGCAGCAATCGGTGTGAGCGAAGGGATCGGAATCCCGCTGCCGATGACTGCAGGAGCAATCGTTTCAGGTGCTTTTTTCGGCGACAAGCTCTCACCGATGTCGGATTCAACCAACCTTACGCCTTCAGTGCTTGGCGTTAACCTCTACGACCACATCAGGCATATGCTTTACACCACCCTCCCGGCACTCGGAATCTCGCTGATCGTTTTTGCCATCATGGGTTTTATTGCCTCGTCAAACAATGGCAATGGGGGAGATGTGTCGGCCTATACTGAGTATATTCGTGAACACTTCAACCTGAGCATCTGGCTCTTTATCCCGCCATTGGTTGTGATCTTTCTGATCATCAAAAAGGTGCCTGCCATACCCAGCCTTTTATCAGGACTGATACTTGGAGGCGCTGCTTACCTGGTGATACAGGGTGGAACGCTTTCGGGTTTCCTGGAAAGCCTTCATACGGGCTTTTTGATAGACACCGGACAGGATGAAATGGATGCTTTGTTTACCAGGGGTGGCATGGACAGCATGTATGAGGTGGTAGCCCTGGCCTTGATATCGCTTACGCTGGGCGGCATCATGGACTATACCGGAATGCTGCACAGCCTCGTGCTTGTGCTGTCGCGTCTCACCAATACCGTTGGAAACCTTACGGCAACAGTGCTGGGAACGTCTGTCTTTGTGAACCTTTTTGGAGCCAATCAGTACCTGGCAGTGATCCTGCCCGGACAAATGTATGAAGAGTGTTACCGCGACAAGCGGCTTAAGCTCAAAAACCTTACCCGGACGCTTGAGGCGGGCGGCACCCTTACTGCCCCGCTCATCCCGTGGAACAGCAGCGGGGTATTTGTTTATGCCGCTATCGGTGTTTCGGTAACCGCCTATGCGCCTTATGCGATACTCTGCTGGGTTACCGGTATCATCGTGCTGGCCTTTGGTTACATGAACATTACGATGCACAAGTGCAAAGCTTCAGAGGATGAAGAGGAGGATCAGCAGTAGCATCGTGAGAAAAAGTCCAGGTAATGGCTCGGTTGTACAGCCCTTGATTCGTTTGCTCATTGATCAGTAAAGCCTCCCGGCCGTCAACAATTATTGTTCCTGCACCCATAGGCTCATGGTTGCCGCGCCGTGTTGCCTCCGGCCGTCAAACTCAATGTTTTCGATGACCATAAAACCGCTGTCAATGATGAACCTTGCCTGGTTTTGTTCGCCTTGTGGTGCGTGGGCGTGTTTGTCATCCAATAGTTCATATTCATCAATGGCAAATTCAAACTCCAGCTT
Organism: Bacteroidales bacterium; assembly: GCA_007120085.1. Classification (GTDB taxonomy): domain Bacteria; phylum Bacteroidota; class Bacteroidia; order Bacteroidales; family UBA7960; genus PUPG01. Next base: position 42,315 of record SKOK01000019.1, read on the forward strand.
TGCCGGAAGTTTTTTCGGTGATGTGTCCATCAGCTTATCACATGCATAGAGGGTTACGGCAAGGCCGAATAAGATTAAAAGAGCGCTTTTATAAGCGATCATTTTTATTATAGATCGCTTTGGAAATCAGCAACATACAACAATGCTCTTTTGTTAAGGCGAAAAAACTGTGCCAAAGGTTGTAATCAGAATCAAACCGTATTATAAACAACTTGTTAACTTCCTGAGAATTTTGACATAAGCATGTAGGTAAGAGTAACTGCTGTAAAAAATCATAGTTGAAGTTGCCGTATTATTTTTTAAAAACTGCATCCAGTTCGATGTTTGTTTAAAAATAAACACATATGGATGCTGCAATCACTCACTCACTCACTCAATGCACATGCCCTTCCATTTCCCGGGGCTCTTCCCTGTCTGCAACAGGCACACCTTTACGCAGGGTTTCGCGCACTTCCCCACAGCGCAGCATCATATCTCCGAAGTAAGGGTTTTTAATCTCTTCAAACTCACTTAACCAATAGGCTCCGCGGTTATCATCATACATTGGACAGAAAGTCACATACCAGGTCTGGCCAATGGCACCCAGGGTGCGGGCCGTTACGATTAAGGCTTCCGAAAGGGGTTCGAAATGGACACGCATCTCTTCTTTGTTTGTCGAACCTATAAGCATTTCAATACTTTCTTCTATATCTTCATACTGGTCGATCCAAAACACATGATGTGCTCCGTTGAGTGAATGCTTGCCAGTTTCAACCAATTGCTCTTTAAGCATCTGGCCCTTTCTTTGGGCTTGATCTGGGGCATCATCAGCCAAGTCATTTTTCAGATCGAAGTAGATCCGGAAAAGTTTTTCCAGGTTGCTTTTGAAGGGTTCGGGGATATCGGCTCTTTCGGGTGGGGCCATCATGCTGTAATGGCCGCGAAGCTGTGCCGCCGCATCAATGGCAAATACGCCACTTACAGCAATTTCTTCTCCTTCGGATAGTCCTGAAAGCACTGCGTAGCCATCGGCAGTGCGTGGCCCGGTTTCAATTTCGCGGAACTCAAAGGTGAAACCATTGTCCTGCGATCTTTTTACATAAACCACCGAACGTTTTCCAGTCCAGAGTATGGCTGTTGCGGGAACTACCAACTGGTGCTGTCCTTCTCCTGTGAGGGTTGCATTGACCAACATACCGGGTTTGAGCATGTTGTTGGGATTGGACACCGTAAGTCTTACTCTTGCTGTTCGGGTAAGGGGATTTATAAAAGGGTCTATGAATTCTACCTGACCTGCGAGTTCTTTTCCCGGATGGGCGGGTAATACAACTTTTGCCTGATTACCTGTTTGAATTTGTCCAATTTGGTTCTCATAAGCATCCAATTCCACCCACACGGTTGCAAGATCAGCGATGGCGAAAAGAGGTTGTCCCGTGCTTAAATATTCGCCTTCCGATACGGCACGTTTAGTAAGGTAGCCTGAGCTTGTGGCATAAAGGTCAGTGGTAGCCGATGCCTGTCCGCTTTCTTCAATGCGGTTGATTTGTGCTTCAGTTAGGCTAAACAGATTCAGCCTTTTCCGTGCTGCATGGTAAAGGCGTGGTTGGTCATCCTTACGTGCAGCGGCCTGAATAAGCTCCTGTTGTGCCTGCATTAATTCAGGCGAATAGATGGTGGCCAGCCTTTCTCCCTGACTGATAAATCTGCCGGTATAATCGGCATACAGCCGCTCTATGCGGCCGGGAAAATGGGCTGTAAGCATCC